>WQSB01000039.1 GCA_009788085.1 Defluviitaleaceae bacterium | reverse complement strand
TTTGGGGCACGAGGCGGTGTGGGTGGGCACTCAGATGTGGTTGCTTCACTCTAGCTACGCCTTCACGCGGCTGGTACAGCGGTGAAAATCGGCATTCGCCTAACGGCTAACGCCGTTGGAAATGCTCGTTTTTCTAACCGCTGTAATGCGCCGCTTGGCTTCGCAGTCGTTTCGCAATCCACATCTGAGTGCCCACCCACACCGCCTCGTGCCCCAAACTAGATTCACATGAACAGCTCCTTTGAAAGCGAGGACAATATAATGGCTACGCCACATGGAAAATTAGTAACAGTTAAAGGTAAAAATATGCATATTCGGCAAATGGGTTCAGGCGAAAAAACAATTGTTCTGTTGCCGGGTTTGAATGACGCACTACCAACTGTAGGATTTGCCCCACTTATGAGGGAGCTTTCAAAAAAATATACGGTATGTACCGTTGAACTTTTTGGCTACGGCCATAGCGACAGCATAGACACGCCCCGTACTAATGAAAATTATGTGGAAGAAATAAGAGAAGCATTGGCCATATCGGGATTAAATCCCCCTTATGTGCTAATGCCTTATTCTGCTTCGGGCATTTACGCAGAATATTACGCCGCAAAATATCCAGATGAAATAGAAGGGCTTATTTTGCTTGACTGCTCCACCACCATTGAAACCACAGCAAAAGAGTGGACTTACACAGAAGATATGATTAACGAAATATATCAAGAGTTTGCGGCGAATGAATCAAGCGGGAAAACGTCTATGCTTGCTCAACTGGAATTGATAGAGCAAGGTTATACAGAAGAGGACATAAAAACCATGGTCGAAGAAGGAGTTGCCGAGCTTGTAGAGCATGGCTATACAATAGAAGAAATATATGAATTAGATGAAGTCCCCAACCACGAGAGGACGCTACTCGAACAAGATATTGCCTTGTCTGCAAATATTTTTGAGGTGCTGGCCATGCCCATTCCAAAAAACATTCCTATTTTGGTTCTTCATTCGGGAATGGCAGATTTTAGCGATGATGAGCGCATCGAATACGAGCAATATAATAAAGAGCATATTGCTAGGCTAGGGGACAATGTAAAACCTGTGGTTATTGAAGGAAGTACCCATGTTGATATTACTTACCATCGTGACTATCGTAAGATTATAAGCAATGAAATATATAAATGGCGAAAATAATATACATTGCCTATCGGTCAAAACCCCGCCGCAGTTGCGGCACATGCTCGACTTCACCGTTTATCAGTATCAATTGCCGCAAAAAAACCATACTCTGCCAGAGCTTCGGCTATACCGTTTTCCTCGGCCCGGCCTGTGACCAGTTCCGCCACCGCCCGCAGGTTTTCGTCCGCGTCGCCCATCGCTACAGGATGTCCGACGGCCTGTAGCATATCAATATCGTTAAACCCGTCTCCAAAAGCCCAAGCCCTTTCCTTGGGAATTCCCTGCTCCTCCAGCAGAATGCGGATGGCGCGGGACTTTCCCGCCCGGCTGTCAATCAGGTTAATTAAGTATTCATGGGGCCGGTTGGTGACATAGTCCCCCAAAAATGACGCAAACTGTGGCATTTCCTCTTCCGTGGCGTAGAGATGGCCGTGGTAGAGTTGATGTTTTTTCTCAAATTCGTCTAAAATCACAGGCAATCCGCTATTAAACTCCCGCCACACGGCCTCCACCCTCGGGTTGAGGCAATTTACCATAAGGCCCGCCGCGCCGTATCCACCGTAGGCAATATTGTTCTCACAGGCTGTTTGGATAATCTTCTCCATGGAGGCCAGTTGAATAAAACTTTCGTTGGTTAGCTGGCCCTTGTGGTATATCTGCTGCCCGTTTAGTACAATCATATAATCAATTGGCACAGCCAGTTCCTTGCTAATAAAACCAATATCCGCAAAGCTCCGACCCGTAGCCACCGCCAGGAAGTGCCCCTGTTCTGCCAAGTGAAAAAGAGCGGCCCGCGCTGATGCGGGGACGCTCTTTTTCGCGTGGCTGTACAAGGTGCCGTCAAAGTCGAAGAAAAATGCTGCGCGTTCCATTACCTAAAGTTCGCAGCCGCACTGCGTAGAGCGGTTTCGGGGTCTGCGCCGCCCACCATAATGGACATCCACATACTGCCCACCGCATCGGCCAACGCACCGGCTCTTTCAAATGCCACTTGGAATTGCATGAAATCCCGCATTTCCAGCGCGGAACGGACGGCAGCCGCCCTGTAACCGGCTATTGAGCCGTCCATTGCGGTGGCCAGAAACGCCCGGTAGGGAGCGGTTTCCATCATGGAGTAGCTGATGGGCAGGTTGCCCGAGTTTACCAGCCACTCGGAGTTTTCTTCCGCGCCGCTGAGGAATCTGATTAAAAGCCATGTCGCCACACGCTGGTCATAGGTAGTGTTTGAAAACATGGCGTAGTTTTCACCCATGCTAAAGTTAAACGGCCTGGCCGGGTCTCTTTGGGGAATTGGCGCAACACCCACTTCAAAGGGAGTGTGTCCTCTTTCAACATTTGGTATCGCAAACTGAATGCCCGCTTGTGAACCAATAAACATTTTACACTCTTGCATCGTAAACCCGCCGGAGCTGTGGTGACCGCCCGCACTTGGCATAAGTGCCGGAAGCGTAAAATAGCCGGCCTCCATATTGCTTCTGAAGAAATTAAGCGCGTCCAAGGATGCTTGGTTGTCGATGTCAACTACTCCTTCCGGGGTGACGTAGGGGCTGCCCCACTGGGAGGACAGAATCTTAAACGCGCCAAACCCTAAAGAGGTATCAAAGCTGAACCCGGGGTTGCCGGTCTGCTGGAATATGATGCGGCTGTATTCCGCCACTTGGTCCCATGTTGTGGGGGCATCCCAGCCCATAGAGTCAAAAAATGTCCTGTTGTAGACAAAAACAAAAGTGGTCTTCTTATTGGTGGGGAACCCGTACATCGTGCCGGACGGGCCCAAGTTCATGGCTTCGTTAATATAGCTTTGGAAGAAGGCCGCTTGTTCCTCGGCGGTGAAACCGATAACGGGATGGGTAAAGAAGGGCATAAGGTCTACAATAGCGTTGCTGTCGATGTAGGCGGGGAAGGTTTCTGGGTTAAGGTTCGAAAGGGCCGGCGTTGTTCTTGAGACGATGTTTTGCGTGAGCATACCGGTCAGCTCGTGAATTGGCCCCTGATTGGCAAAAGCTACAGTGATGTGGGGATACGCTTCTTGAAACGCATCAACCATTGCTTCCAAAAACGGAAGGTTTGCCGCGCCCGTCCCCGTCCAAAACTCAATATGCACCGGCTCCCGGTCGACATAAACTCGCTGTACGGCCTCATCCAGCGATGAACCCGCCGTTGGCGATTCGTTCTGTCGGCCGCACCCGGCCGCCAGGCTTGCTAAAACCACCATTACACAAACGAAAATAAAACGTTTAAACATTCTTTTTTCCTCCTTAATTTTTTATTGAGAACGGATGCTTTTATCCGTTTACCCTTTAATTCCAGCCCGCGACATACCGGCGAAAATCTGCTTACGCAGAACAATAAAAACAAGAATCAGCGGTATGACCACAAGCGTAGCCGCAGCCATTTGAAGCTCGTATTGGATATTTCCCGCTCTGGCAGTAAAGGCGTTGCTTAAGCCGTTGGTAATCAGGCGCATCTCGTCTCGTGTGGTTATAAGATTCGGCCACGCAAAAGTATTCCACGTCCAAATGACCGAAAGCAGCATCGTTGTAAGTATCGTAGGCTTTGTTATCGGCAGCACCACTTTGCGGAGATATTGGAAATTACTAAGCCCGTCAACGCGGGTGGCCGTATACAGCTCTTCGGGAATTTGCCGCATGGTCTGACGCAAAAGGAAAATGTTAAAGGCGTTGACGCCAAATGGCAGCACTAAAGCCCGAAATGTATTCATCCATCCCAAGTTTGCAATAGTCATAAAGTTAGTAATAATCAGCAGCTCCTGCGGCACCATCATGGAGCTGAGAATCACAAAAAACAGTACTGTGCTGCCTATAAACTTTAGGCGGGCAAAAGCAAAGGCCGTCAACACCGTAATGACGGAGCTGATTGAAACTACCAATGCCGCCACGATTACAGTGTTGGCAAAATACCGCATAAACGGGGCAACCGTCAGGGCTCTTGCGAAATTGCCGAATTGCGGGACGGCGGGCAACAAAAGTGGCGGAATGTGCAAGGTTTCGTTCTCCGTTTTTAAGGCGGTGGACAGCATCCAGAAAAACGGAATCAAAATCAGAAAGGCCACAATCACAAGCAAAATATAGTTTAATGTTTTACGTGTTTTTGTCATGAATAATGCACCCACCTTTTGGACAGCCGCATTTGCAACGCCGTCAGCACCATGATAATCACCAGCAGAACAACTGCGGCGGCACTGGCCATACTGACCGCACCGGGGGAGAGATAATTGCCCAGCGAGTCCATAATGTACCCTACAATGGTAATCATCATTCGCGAATCATCGCCCAAGGGGCCGTAAGTGGGGCCGAACAGGGCCACAATTGCCGCAAAAGCACGAAACGCTATTATGGCTGAAGTAATGTATACATACAGTGTTGTTGGCGAAAGAAGCGGGAATGTGATTTTCCAAAAGGTTTTCCAGCGGCCCACACCATCAATAGAAGACGCTTGATAATACTGCGGGTTGATTCTTGAAAGAGCCCCCAGAAACAGTATTACCTGAAGTGAAAAACCCGACCACACACTGTATACAAACAATACAAACAAGCAGCGTAAATATGCCTGCATGTAAAGCTCACGCGAGCCGGCAATTCCCACCCCGCTTATCCATGCCACCGGGTCAAAACCAAACCAGCCCAAAACCATATTGATTAGCCCGAAATTATTGTTAAACAGCAAAGCAAAGACCATACCGGCAGCCATGATGTTTGTTACCTCGGGTAGAAAGTAAAGCGTTGTGAAAAAGCCCTTTAGCCTTTTAATGGAGTGGAGGAGCGTTGCCGTACCCATTGCGGCGGCCATGGATGCCGGCACGCATATAAACGCGATAAATGCTGTGTTAATGCACGCGCGCCAAAAAACGGGGTCCCGTAGGATATCAACATAGTGCTGCGCCGAAAAACGCACGAAATCTCCCGTGAGAAACCGATAATCCAGCCTAAAGGAAGTGATTATCGTGTTGATAAGCGGATAAATCGTAAATATCCCCAAAAGCACAAACGCGGGAAGTAAGTAGAGATAGGCAAACATGTTCATGTTTCCCCGCTGTCTGGCCAGTTTGAATCTCAGCATTGGAACACCTTCTCTCCGGCTTGGTTGAAAATACATATCCCGTCATTGCAGAAATCCAGCTTGATTTCCTGCCCTATAGTGACCGGATGGCGGCTCTCCTGAAAAAAGCATATTGTCTGGCCGTCGCGAAGCTCGGCCACGGCAGTGGAAATGCCCCCCTGACGCCGAACCTCCCTTACTGTGACAGCCAAGCCTGAAGCCTCCGGCACTACGCTTTCCGGGCGGATTCCCACACTTACTTCCCCGTCCGGCAGATGCACCTCTGTCCGAAGCTCGTCATCTCCAAGCAACAGGGTTTTATTTTTGACATGGGCCTGGAGCATATTCATGGGGACTCCTCCGAAAAACTCTGCCACAAAGCGATTGGCGGGACGGTCATAAATTTCTTGAGGATTTCCCGCCTGCTGAAAAAGACCGTCCTTCATAATAAGAATTTCATCGCATATACTGAGGGCCTCTTCTTGGTCATGGGTGACAAAAACCGTAGTAATGCCGATTTTGCGCTGAATTCGCTTAATCTCCTCCCGGGTTTGCACACGAAGCCGTGCGTCCAAATTGGAGAGCGGCTCATCCAAAAGCAAAATGGACGGACGCTTCACCACGGCCCGCGCAATAGCCACCCGTTGCTGTTGCCCTCCAGACAGCTCAGCCGGCTTCCTGTCCAGATAGTCCTCAATTTCCACCAGCTTTGCCGTCTCCATCACACGCGCCGCAACCAGCTCTTTCATGCTTCCATATGCCGCTTCCTTGACCAATTCCGCCTTTAGCCGGTTCTTAATTTCCTTGGAATTCACTAATGGAAACTCAATGTTTTGCCGCACGGTCAAATGAGGGTACAGGGCATAGTTTTGAAAAACCATCCCCACCCCGCGCTTCTCCGGCGGCAATACGCTAACATCCCTTTCATCAAACCAAATCCGCCCGGAGGTCAAATGATGAATTCCCGCGATTATAAACAGGGAAGTGGATTTGCCGCAGCCAGAGGGGCCCAGAAAACCCATCAGCTTGCCCGACTCAATTGTCAGGCTCAAATTGTCTACCGCCGTCACTATGCGTTTACGTTTGTCCTGAAACTGCTTGGTTACTGATTCAAAACGAACTTGCATCACAATCTCCCTTTCAGTCAACAACTGTGACATTTTCCGGATAATGCCCCATTAGGCGGCCGAGCCGACGAAGGTGCTCCAGCAAGAGCTCCCGTACATCTGAGTTGAGATACTGCCGGTTCCGGCCTGACGAGAAGTCAAAACCTATCGGGCTTGTGGCTAAGTAGCTGTCCATTGCCACAGGGTAATACTTGCCGGGCTCTATCGGACTGCCGTCGTTTAAAGCCGCGTGAAGCAAGCGTTTGCCCCACGGCCGTTTCATATCCGCCGTAATTTGTAGCCCCCCTACCGCAAGCGGCGAAGCTCCTTCGCCTGCCAAGGTGCGAAGACCGGTTTCCAAGTTATTCAGTAATGCCGACCCGGGGAGCTCCTCAGTAACAATTCCGTTTGCAAAAAACATGGTGCGGTAGTATTGGTATAAAGTTACCGGGCCCGAAGGAAAACCCTCGCCCATCCGTCCGGCGTAAAGCAGCACAACCGGTATGCCGGTAGACTCTGTTACTGCCTCCGTTGCCAAAAAGGAGAGAGGCGTGCCCGCTGGATTAATCGCGCCCGTTGCCGGCTCCCTGTGGGGGATGGGGGCTTCCGCCACAGCGATTACCTCGCCCATGCGGCTCTCTGCCCGCCGGATGCTTTTCTCGATTATCGCTTTCACAGTCCGGTCTTCCGTTAACTTCAAGCGATTGGGCATCAGGTCTATATAATCGGGCACTACATGAGACACTTTCCTGTTTTGGTCTAGGTAAAGCCTCAACAGGGAAAATCCCCGTCCCATACTGCCCCCCTGCGCAACCGGCACTCCGTTTATAAACTCACGCATAAACTGGTGACGGTGGGCCGCGAATACTCCGTCCAACTCCGGCAGTTTTTTGCATAAATCAAGCAGTTCATCACCCAAAAGCTGCTTTGACTTGTCGTATTGCAAACCGTAATGAGTCAGCGCGATGATAACGTCGGGCTCCGGCCCGGCCTTGAGATGATTAATCCAGCAGCGCGCGGCCGCAGTGCCGTCCGTGATTGCGTATTCTTTCAAATCCTCCTGACGTTCGTCCGCAGTTGGGTCGTCTTGAGTGGCCAGTCCAATCAAAGCAATGTTTAGCCCGCCGCAGGGAACTATGACATAGGGCTTCACAAAGGGCGCGAGTTCCCCTGTTTCCCTGCTTTGGACATTGGCACCTAAAAATTGAAAACCACCCTGCCCCTGCCAGAGATTTATTTGTCCGGCACCAAAATCAAAGTCATGATTCCCCATAACGGAGGCCACCGTGCCCATTTCCCGCATCATGTGGCTGACCGGCTCGCCCTCCAGCAATTCGGACATGGGGTCGCCAAAATAATTGTCCCCGCCGAACACAACGATGGTATCCGGGTTTTTATCCACATAGTCTTTTATTGCCGCAGTCAGCTTGGAGGCCCCCAGCCCGCCCTCACTTTCCAAGATTGCGGCGTGAAAATCATTTACACAAAGAATATTAACCCGTTGTTTGCTTCCATTAGGTAAAAACTCAGCGATAATCTCAAATTGACTGGCCGATTTCTCTGGAAGCACCTGAAACAAGAAAAAACGGTCAACCTCAAAGCTCTCCTGACGGCTGACAGAGCCGATGTGTTTCTCGGAGGAGATGGGGGATTGACTACTCCCCAATGTAATGTGTGGGCTAAACTCCAGCTCATCCGCACCGGCACAGCCTAAGGCCTTATCTACCTCCAGTTTCAACCCGTGCAGCTGCCCCAAATCGCCCTCTACACCAGCCCAGATAACATTGTCCGTGGATGTCTGGAATGTGCCGATTCCGTTTGCGGCAAGCGAAAAGGGGGAGAACTCAACAGCCGCCAAACGGGAAATAACGGATTTTACATCTTCCGTTTCCCCAAGATAACAGAGAGTCAAATGCAAATCTGACATAGTTGTGGGGCAGATATTCCTGTCCCGTTTTGAAATCATTGCTGCGGCGTCCGCCAGACAGGATGCCGTTTTCTGATTGGGCACAATAGCCACAAACAGCTCCATCAGGCCATCCTCCTCTTCTTAAATTCCCCCGCCATCAAATCCCAAAGCTCTCTGTTTGAGCAAGCCATCACACTGCTTTGGGCATAAATAGGCAACGCGCTACCGTCAAGGGTTCCTACGACCCCTCCGGCCTCTTCCAAAATCAGGCGAGCCGCATTGTGGTCCCATGGGCCAGAAAACATAGCGGCAAACATATCGCCTCTTCCAGCGGCAAGATAACACATCTCCAGCGCAACCGACCCCAGCGAACGCACCGCCCGTACCCGCTCCGATAAATACAACATGACTTCCCGATGGGGGTGCTCAGCTAAAAAAGTGTGCTGGATTACGGGTGTATATAAAACAGAATCTTCAATTTTATTTTGCTTACGGCCTGCAAGGGAGATGCCGTTACAGAACGCGCCCTCTTCTGCCTGAGCGCAGTAAAGCTCGTTTGCCGCAACGTCCAATACTAAGCCAAATCTCGGCTTGTCAAATTCATAATAGGCCACAGAAATCGCGTAATTTCTGCCGATGCTGATAAAGTTTGTCGTTCCGTCAATGGGGTCGATATACCAAAGCCGCTCTCCTTTGCCGGCCCCAAGTTCTTCTCCGACTATAATATCTCCCGGGAAAGCATTCACAATTCTCTCACGAAAAAAAACTTCTACCTGCCGGTCTAAATCTGTAACCAAGTCCTGATGGCCGGTTTTTTTACGATACACTTGTCCTGATTTAGCCGCATCAGACAGCATTTTCCCCGCTTCCATAATCCATTCTGCCGCACTCTCAAAACGTCCCGAAGCCATATTTTTCTCCAAACCTAATAACGCACTAATTTGCGCAGAGACGGTTACAAAACATCAATTAGAGTAAAGTAGCATGTAAGTTTTCCGTTGTCAAGAAATTTTTTAAGGGGAATTTGAGGGGGCACAAAACGGAAACAAATAAAGCCTATATAGTTGTTTTAACACGCATTTATGGTAATATAATCCTAGGAGGCTGATTATATGAAATTAGTGGTAGCAATCATCCACGACGAGGATGTTTTTCACATTTCCGACTTGCTTATTGAGAAAAAATTCTATGTAACAAAAATCGCCAGTACCGGAGGTTTTCTAAAGGCCGGTTTTACTACAATTATCACAGGGGTTGAAGACAGTCGTGTCGCCGAGCTTATTGAAATCATTGAACAAAAATCCAAAATCCGCAAGCAAATTACCGCCATAAACGACGCTATTACAACGGAGGCACATGTGCCATTCCCCGTTGAGGTGACTATAAGCGGCGCGACTATTTTTGTGATTAATGTTGACCAATTTATAAAGGTATAACCCCATGCGAATAATTGAAGCCCCTTTGTTTACGCCAATTGTAAGCCATCTGTGTATAGAAGCCAATTGCCGCCTGCCACAAGACGTGAGAGCCCGTATAGAGCATTGCCGCAAGACCGAGGATTGGTCAATTGGCCGCAATATGCTGGACAAGATTATTGAGAATTACAAAGTGGCCGAGGCTAATAACATGCCGATTTGCCAGGATACGGGCTTGGTGTGCGTATTTTTGGAAATAGGCGAGGACATCTTTATAAAAGGGAACATCGCCGACGCCGTAAATGAGGGCGTCCGCTTGGGTTACAAAGAGGGATATTTGCGTAATTCCGTAGTAGGTGAGCCGCTGTTTGGCCGCAAAAACACCCGGGATAATACCCCCGCCATGCTTTATACCGAATATGTACCGGGTGATAAAATTAAAATAACCGTCGCACCCAAAGGCTTCGGAAGTGAAAACATGAGCCAGATAAAGATGCTAAGGCCATCCGACGGGCTTGCGGGGGTTGTAAAATATGTACTAAAAACAGTGGAAGCCGCCGGGCCGAATTCCTGTCCGCCCATAGTCGTGGGCATTGGTCTTGGCGGCACTTTTGACAAGGCCGCGCTTCTGGCAAAAAAAGCCCTGATGCGCCCCGTCGGCGAAGTCAACAACAATCCGCAATACGCCGCCTTTGAAGAGGAATTGCTGGTGAAAATTAACACCTTGGGCATCGGCCCCCAAGGTTTTGGCGGACGCACAACGGCATTATCCGTCGCAATCGAATACATGGCCACCCACATAGCCGGCCTGCCCTGCGCAGTCAATATCAACTGCCACGCGGCCCGCCATGCATCTGAGGTGGTTTAACATGGTAAAGCCGATGCGGAAGGAGACACCGAAATGACCCATAGAATCCAACTCCCCCTGACCAGGGAAAAAGCCGCAAAAATTAAATCAGGCGAAACCGTGTACCTATCCGGACAAATATATACCGCCCGTGACGCTGCCCATAAGCGTTTTATGGAGCTGATAAAAAACGGTGCTGAATTACCCGTTCCCATTGAAGACGCGGTCATTTTTTATGTAGGCCCAACCCCCGCAAGGCCCGGCCAGGTAATAGGTTCCGCGGGGCCAACCTCCAGCTATCGTATGGATGCCTACGCTCCGGAATTGCTGAAGCTTGGTTTGCGTGGGATGATTGGCAAGGGCAAACGCTCAAAAGCGGTAATAAACGCAATGAGAGACGCCGGTGCGGTATACTTCGCCGCAATCGGCGGCGCGGCGGCTTTGCTGGCAAGCTGTATAAAATCCTGCGAACCCATTGCCTTTGAAGACCTGGGCACAGAGGCCGTTCATTTGATTACAGTAGAAGATTTCCCCGTAATTGCGGTCATAGACTCCCGGGGCGAGGATTTATATATCTCGGGCCGCATGGCTTATCTTGGAAGGTAAACAAAAAAAGGGGATGTATCGCCTTTGCCGTTCGCGATACATCCCTTTTTTTATAGATTTTACTCTTGGAACAGAAACCTTTCAACATCCATAAGTAGCTTAACATCATCGCCAACCTTGCCGATGTTGCGGATAAACTGATTTGCGAAATTAAGCTTCGCGCTGGGTGGAGGGGCAATATAGTCCTCGGGAATAGTTGTGGTTTCCTGAACAGCGTCAACAATTAAGCCCAAGGTGTATTCATTGTACACAACAACGATGATGCAAGTTTCAACATCATGTTCCTTAGTTGGCTTACCAAAACGCTTGCGAACATCTATAACCCCGATAAGGTCGCCTCTCAGATTGAGAATACCTTCTACATAGTTGGGCATTTCGGGTACTTTTGTAATGGCGCGCATTTTAATAATTTCTTTTACATGGGCAACTTCCACACCATAGTCCTCATCCTCTATGGTAAAGGTGAGGTATTGGTCCTTAATTGTATCGTCTCGAACATCCTCATCGAACAAGTTTTGAATTTCGGCCATAAGTTTCGCCTCCTTTTAATTCATGCCGCTTTCGGCTATTTATCAAAGAATCCTGCAACATCAATAATCAGACTTATATCGCCATTGCCAAGCAAGGTACAGCCGCTTAAGCCGCGTACTTTTCTGAAATACTTGGGCATGGGCTTAACAACTGCCTGCTGCTGGCCAAGCAGTTCATCTACCAGCAGACAGACGACGTGTTCGCCGTTTTCCAGCATCACCAGTGTGCCGTCGCATATATTGGTTTTTGCCCCTTCAATGTTGAAGTATTCGTGGAGGCGTACAATGTTAAAAATTTCGCCCCTATTGGTAATCATTTCGTTTCCGTTGGGGTCGGTGAAAAGTTCTTCCGGCTGAGCTTTGAAGGACTTTATAATGTTGGCTATGGGGATGGTGTACTGCGCGTCCGCAACCATAACACTCATACCCTCAATAATGGCCAGCGTTAGAGGTATTTTTAATGTAAAAGTTGTACCCTCGCCGGGAACGGAGTCCACAAGTGCGGTTCCGCCAACAATTTCGAGGTTGGAGGTCACGACGTCCATACCTACGCCGCGCCCGGAAAACGCGGTAACCTGGTCGTTGGTGGAGAAGCCGGGAAGGAAAATAAATTGCTGAATTTCCTTGTCGGAGTATTCGTAATCGGGCTTGGTGATAAGGCCGTTTTCCTTGGCCTTTTTGAGCACCTTCTCGGTGTTGATGCCGCGCCCGTCATCCTTGATGATGATTAATACGTCGCCGCCAGCGTTTTTGGCTTCCAGCAGAACCCGCGCCTTTGCGGGCTTACCGGCCTTAGCGCGGTCTGCGGGGGGCTCGACTCCATGGTCAATGGAGTTGCGGATAATGTGCATGATTGGGTCCGCGATGTGCTCAATGATGTTTTTGTCCACTTCGGTATCTTCGCCGACAATGTCTAGCTGAACGTCTTTGTCCAGTTGGCGGCACATGTCGCGCACGATACGGTGCATACGGAAGAACGTAGCCGAAAGAGGAACCATCCGCATGGACATGACCGTCTGTTGCAAATTGGAAATAATATTTTGCAACTGGCGGGTTTCCTTATGGAAGCTGTCCAGTTGCAGGCCTTCCAGTTCGGAGTTTTGCGTTACCATAGCCTCCGAGATTACAAGCTCGCCCATCAGATTAAGAAGCGTGTCCAGCTTATTGACGTTTACGCTAATCATAGTGGGCTGCGCGCCGGCCTTATTCTTTTGGGCCTCTTGCGCGGCGGCGTCTGCGGCACTGGCCGGTGCGGACGCCATCATGGAGGATGCTGCTGCCGTAGGCATTTCATGCATGGGCTGGGCAAGCTCCTCTTCGATTGGTTCTAGTGCGGTGGGCGGCTCGGCCGCTACTGTAGTTGTCATGCCTATTACCTCCAAGTTCAGCTCCCTCAGATATACAGTTGAGCCAAGGTGTCGGTGTATGAAGTTGTAATCTTTGGAGCTGGAAAATTCTAATAAAAAGCCATCTTTGCGGATGAGTGGTATTGTTTCTTCGTCAATGACATCTTCCGGCACATGGGTAATGTCTCTTCCAATTTCTTGCAGGTTGTGAACAAGCGTATACGCCCGGATGTTCTCCATTTCACAGCCGTCTTGGAAATAAATTTTGGCCTTGTACTTAACCATTTCTGCTGCAGCACTTGCATTTTGAGGTATTGCCTTCGGTTCTGCCGGCGTCTCCGAAACAGGGTCGGAAGAAGCAGGCGGAGGCGGAGGAGCAGCAGAAGGAGCAGAATCCACAGGGGTGACTCCTTTAATTTGTTGCAAAAAAGCTTCGATTGTTTTTGCCAAGTCCGTGCCGTCTCCGTCGGGTTTCTGATGGCTTTGAATTTTGTTAATCTCTTCCTTGACAAAATCCGCGCCGTTTAAAACGTGGTCGGACAATGTTTTGAAGTCCACATTTTGAGGGTTCTCTTCGCGTAAATAGTAGAACAAGTCCTCAATTGAATGCGCCACACCTGCGATATTGTCGAACATCATCATTGCTGATGAGCCCTTGATGGTGTGCATGATTCGGAAAATTTCGTTAATTTGGTCATTGTTGTATTCCGACTCGCTTTGGACTATTGTGGCTTCAAGTTGGTCGATAAGCTGGGACATCTCAAAAATGAACATCTCAAGCATTGACTCTCTGTCGAAGTCAGCCATTCCGTGGTCACCTCTTTCTTTCATTACTATTAAACTACATTAAGCCGTTAAAAACAAGTATTATTTTACGGCTTTCTGTAAACTGCGGGTTTAATGTACTGATAACCAGACCCGGTGTTGCTTATAGACTCCGAATGACCTATGAATAAATAGCCTCCGGGCTCGGTAACATCAAAGAATTTCTTAACTACGGCGTTGCGTGTGTTGTTGTCGAAATATATCATTACATTCCGGCAGAAGATAATCTGGAAGCGTTTTTTAAAGTGAAACGGCTCCATGAGATTTGCCCGGCGGTAAAGAATTTGCTTGCGAACATTTTCGTTTACTTGGCTTAATTTGTCATCTACTTTTTTGAAATATTCCTGCTGCCAGTGCTTTGGCAGATTGGCAAGTGAGGCTGTGGGGTATCTGCCGTCTACAGCTCTGTCCAGCACCTGGGCAGAGATGTCCGTTGCCAGCATTTGCGTGTTCCATCCGCTGTTGTTGTTTTTTTTAAAAAATTCTTGAGTGATGATTTGCAGTGTTACGGGCTCTTCACCGGAGGAGCACGCCGCGCACCACAGGCGCAGGTCGCGCTGGGAATGGTAGGTATCTTCGATATAGGGCAGAACTATATCGCGGTAATAGTCGAAATGGTCGGTTTCCCGCATAAAAAATGTATGGTTTGTGGTGATTTTATTCACGAAGTGTGTTATTTCATCACCGGATTTATCCTTCAGCAGATAATCGAAATATTCGGAAAATGTTTCCATGCCTAAGTCTTGCAATGTCGAGCGCAATCGTGAGTGAACTAATGTTTTCTTTTCGTCGCTTAGGGAAATACCAAAATTCGCCTTTATGTAGTCACGAATTTTATTAAATTCCGCTGTAGATAAGTCTTTCATGCTTCCACCCATATCATTTTCTGTTATCATAACACATAGTTAGAGTTTGGGAAATAGGGAGAGTTAATTTAATGTGTGCTGTGGGTATAATTGTCGAGTTTAATCCGTTTCATAACGGGCATGGGGTTCATCTGGCCGAGTCCCGGGAAATTTCCGGGCGGCGGCGTGTTGTGGCTGTGATGAGCGGAAATTTTGTCCAGCGTGGCGAGCCCGCTCTTTGCGATAAGTGGCGGCGCACGAAAATGGCTTTGCTGGCCGGCGTTGACATTGTAATCGAGTTGCCCTTGCCTTATGTAATCGGCGGGGCGGATTATTTCGCGCGGGGAAGCGTAGGGCTTCTTGCCGCCACGGGAATCGTTGATGCCCTAAGCTTCGGCAGTGAGTGCGGAGATTTAGAGGTAATTAAAGCAGCCGGGAAAGTGTTGGCGGAAGAGCCGCCTGCATATAAGGAAGCTTTGCGCTCGGAATTGAGTGCCGGAAAAAGCTTTGCGGCGGCGCGGGGTTTGGCGTTGGAACGGATTTTGGCTGCCGGAGGATTTTCTTTGCCAGAGGGGCTGCTGACAAAACCAAATAATGGATTGGCCATGGAGTATTGCAAGGCCGTTTGCTTGCCGGGGAATCCCATGGAGATTTTTACCACACACAGAATCAGCGGCGGGCCTTCTGCTACGAAAATCCGCAGAGCCTTTAGAAACGGGGAGTCTGTGAGGGGGCTGCTCCCGGATTTTGCCCATGAAATTTTGGTGGACGCTCCGATTGCTTCCCTTGATGATTTCAGCGATATTTTTAAGTATTTGGTGTACCGCGGGGATTGCAAGCTCTCTGAGGGACTGGGGAACCGATTTCAGAGGCTTTGCGGCGAACACCGAAGTATATCAAATTTACTGTCCGCTGTAAAGACTAAGCGATATACATTTACAAGATTGCAGAGGACGGTTTTGGGTGTGATTTTGGGCGTAACCCCGCCGGAGGCCGATGCGCCGTATATTCGGGTGCTGGGCTTCCGAAAGGACTCCTCTGATTTGCTTGGCCGGATGACAAAAAAAGCCTCCCTTCCTGTAATTACCAGCGGCGCGGCCTTGGATGAAATGTTGTCACAGGGCGGCGCGGCCGGAAAAATGTTGTCACAGGAGCTGGAGGCGGGTGATATTTACCGGTTGGCTTCCGGTGCGGGCGGCGGATTCAGAAGCGAACGAGGCGTGGGCGTGGTTGTAGTTTAAATTTTTTGAATTGTGATTAGCAGCTGGTGGGATATAATTTTTTTGCTTATTATCCGTTGGATTATTTTTTCAAGCTCGGTGTTGGCCAGTTGGTCGAGTAGGCCGGAGAGGGTGATTAGGGATTTGTTTTCCTCGGTTAGGGCCAGATTTATGGCTTTGACTGTTGGGATGCTTGTGTTGACTTTGGTTTCCTTTGGTGTGTAGGCACGGTTAAAATGTTTTGCGATAAGCGAAAGATATTGATTCAGGCGCGCTTCGGAGTCCTTGGCCATAGCGGACAGAGACTTTTTTATGCTTTCGTTTTCGGTGTTTTCCGCAAAGTGGCTGTAGAACATGTGGGCGTTGCGTTCGTCTTGGGCGAGGGATTCCAAAGTTGCGGAGAGGTCTCCGGGGAGGTCTTCGGGCGGGGAAGAGATGGGCGGCGGAGCTTGTTGTGGCGGTTCCTGCTGCGGCGGAATGGTTTGGATTGGCTGAGGGGGTATCATTGGCGTGCGGGTGGAGGTTGTTATTTCCGGTGAGGCTTGAGGCTGGGGGCTTTGGCTGGGACTCAAATGGCCGTTTTCCCGCAGCAGGCGCAGAGTCTGGTCATCAATTGGCTCGTAGCGCACGCCGTCCGGAAGCCCTTTGTTTACGCGCCGGAACTCCGCCGCCGCTTTTTCCGGTGGGATGGGGGCTGATGGGTGATTTTGTGGTGAACGAAGCTGCGGGGGCGGTGGAGATGATGATTGCGGCATCGGAAGCATGGGAGTAGTGTGCTGCATTTGAGCCGGTGGAATCATTGGGGGACGTGGCTGCATCGGGGGCATAGGCGGGCAGGGTTGTTTTGGCGGGCTTGTTTGTTTTGGCGGGCTTGTTTGTTTTGGCGGGCTTGTTTGTCTTGGTGGACTTGCTTGTCTTGGAGCTCGTTTTGGCGTGGCTTGTACGTTGCTGCGCGTGGGGTTGTAAAAGGGAGTGGGCTCCGTCAGCTCAGGTGCGCGTGACGGGGGCTGCTTATGCTCGATGCGTTTTAGCTGGCGCATACGATTTAAATTTGCAAATGGACTTGGTCCACGTTGAAAAGGCATAGAATTCCTCCAAAATAATACTTTTGGTGGTATTCTATGCCTTTTTTGCCGGGTGTGTTCCGAACTTTATTTTTTAGTGATATTTGCCAAATGAGCCAGAGTTGCGATAATTATTTCCAAATCCGAGGTTTGAAATGCTTTGATTGCGTCATCGTTGTGGGCAAGGAAGCGCAACCGGGCATTTTTTTTATACAGCCCCAAGGCTTCGTCGATGCGCTGGACAGAGCTGAAATCCACGGTTTCCATAACCGGGCTTACCAAGATGGTGAGGTAGGGGTTAATGGAGGAAATCTTTTGTGCCGCGCCTCGTCCCGGGGTGGGGGGAAGGTTCGACGGAGAAAACAACGGCGACGCCGAGCGTACCCCCGCGAGGGGGTTGCTTAAAACAATCGCGCCTTGCCGCGCGGCTGTTTTGGCCGCTGACAACACTTCAACAGCCGAGGCGGCCACCCATTTTATTTCCATAGGAAGCCCCTTATTTTCTAAAAATTCCACCACTATGGAATTGTTTGTAAAAACGGTGTATTTATCCATTATTATTCCTTGCTACTTAAAATTGCTTCAAGCTCCGGCAGGGCCTGCTGCTCGTCTTCGCCGTCAATCACGATGGTCACTGTGTTACCCTTTTGCAAATTCATTGAAATTATGCCCATAATGCTTTTTGCATTGGCCGTTTTCTCTGCCGCAACCAAAGAAATACGGCTTTTAAACTGGCTGGCTTTCTGCACCATCTGCGCCGCAAAGGCTGCCTCAAAGGACGAATTTACCTGTATGACTTTTTTAATCAAAGAATATCTCCCTCTCTATCTGTTCGGCTATTTTAACTATTTTTCTCAAGCGGTGATTTACAGCCGACTTGCTTGCGGGCGGTTCAAGTAACGCACCTATTTCCGCTAAACTTAGGTTGTCGTGGGCAAGCCGCAGCCGAGCGGTTTCCGCCAAGGTTGCGGACAGATAGGACAATCCGACGGTTTTGACGATGTATTCAATGGCTTCGATTTGCCCCAGAGCCGCGCCCACGGTTTTGTTAAGGTTGGCGGTTTCGAAATTGACGAGCCGGTTCACCTCGTTGCGAACGGATTTTTCCACCCGCGTACTCTCAAAAACCAGCAGGGATTTGTCTGCCCGCATAATCTTGAGGACATCGGCAATTTCGTCACCCTCTTTAATATATACAACAAACTGACCCTTTCGGGCAATCTTTTTTGGACGAAGACCGAATTTTTTAGACAAAACCTCTAAAAGCTTGTCCGCTTTTGGTTCGTCCAAGGTAAATTCAAGATGATATGTTCGGTCGGGATTGGAAATCACTCCGCTCGCGATAAAGCACTCTCGCACAAAGGAACGGTCGCGGCTCATTTTCTTTCCGGATTTGAGCTCCTCACGAATATCATGTGATTTTAAGGCAGTCTTATTCATGCCATCGTTGCTGTGCCGCGCCCCGCGTGGTTGATATCCCGGTGATGAATCGTCACTCGGTAATTCTGCATAATCAGCGAATTTCCCAGCTCCTGAGCCAGCGTTACCGAGCGGTGCTGACCGCCCGTGCATCCTATGCTTATGATTAGTTGATTTTTGCCCTCGGCGACATAGTGGGGAATGAGAAATTGAAGCATCGCCAGCAAGCTTTCCAGAAAACGCACACTTACGTCGTGCCCCATTACAAAGTCCTGAACGGGTTTTTCGAGGCCGGTCATAGGCTTTAACACAGGGTCATAGAAAGGGTTTGGCAGAAAGCGTACGTCGAAGACAAGGTCAGATTCATCGGGGGTGTTGTGTTTGAAGCCAAAGGATAGAATATTAATCATGAGCCGGCCGGTATTGCACTGGTCAGTGAAAATGTGCAAAATTTTTTCTTTAAGCTGACGGGGGAGAATGCGGCTGGTGTCTACAATATAGGTAGATTTTTCCCTTAAATCTTCCAGAAGGGCGCGCTCCTTGGCGATACCCACGCTGATAAGGTCGTTTTTGGCCAGAGGGTGGAGATGACGGGTTTCTTTGTAGCGTTTCATCAGGACTTCATTTGCGGAGTCAAGGAATAAAATAGAATATTCTACACTCATTTCGGCCAAGTTTTCCAAATCCTCAAGGCCGTAGGCGAAATCGTCGAACATGCTGCCTCCGCGAATATCAATACCCAAGGCGACTTGGGAGATGCCCATGTCTCGTTTTATGCAGAATTGGGCAAAGTCAGCCATGAAAGCGGGGGGCAGATTGTCAACACAGTAAAAACCCGCGTCTTCGAATATTTTTAGCGCGGTGGTTTTCCCTGCGCCGGACATGCCTGTGACAATTACAATACGCATTTATGCCCTCCTATTACCCGAACCTCAGGTTCAAGCCACACGCCAAAATTTTGATGGACCTTTTGGCGTATTGCTTCTATTAACTCTAAAACGTCTTTGGCGGTCGCGCCGCCTTTGTTGATTATAAATCCGGCGTGTTTTTCCGAGACCTCCGCGCCGCCTATGCCAAAACCCTTGAGGCCGCTGTCTTCGATGAGTTTTCCCGCAAAATGGCCCTCCGGGCGTTTGAAGGTGCTGCCCGCGCTGCGATATTCCAGCGGTTGAGATTCCTTGCGGCGGGCGTTTAGGTCCTTCATTTCCCTGCGTGTTTTTTCCGGGTCTCCGGGACGCAGCTTAAAAACGGCTTCAATAACAAACATCGCTGAGCCATCGGCCAGAATACTCTTCCGATAGCCAAAACCCATCTCTGCGGCGGACTTTGATACGATTGCGCCGTCGGGCATCAGCAGCGTGACTGACTCGATAAATTCGCCTATATCATGCCCGTATGCACCGGCGTTCATGTATATCGCACCGCCCACCGTGCCGGGGATTCCCGAGGCGAAAGCCAAGCCGTCTAGTCCGGCCGTTACGGCGGCATCGGCCAGTTTTGACAGTCGCGTACCTGCCTGAGCGCGAATGCGATTGTTTTCGAGAATTTCCACGTCGTTCATTTTATTTGTGATTACCACGACACCGCGAATTCCTTCGTCGGAGACAAGCACGTTTGAGCCGTCGCCCAAAGCGGTTAAGGGGAGATTATTCCGTTCGCAAATTTTTAAAATTTTTAAAAAATCATCGGTTGCTTCGGGGAATACAAGTATATCAGCCGCTCCGCCTATGCCAAAGGTTGTGTAGCGGCTCATGGGCTCGTCAAAAAGTGTCATGGATTTTTAACCCCCTGTCAATTTGACTCATTACGCGCCGGGTTAGAGCGTCGGCGGCGTTATAGCCCATTTTCTTTTGACGGTGATTAATGGCAGCGGATTCGCAGATAATCGCCAGTGACCGGCCCGGCCGGATTGGGATTGAGTGGCTGTTCACTTGATTGCCCAAAATTTCCGTAAACTCCTCAGGTTTGCCGATACGGTCATAAACACGGCTGGAATCCCACAGCTCAAGATTTATAAGTAGGTCGATGGCTTGGGTAGGCTTGATTGACTGCACGCCGAACATTTGTAGGATGTCAATGATGCCGATGCCGCGCAGCTCCAGAAAATAGCGGATATTCGCGGGGCATGAGCCGATTAGGGTTTCC
>WQSB01000038.1 GCA_009788085.1 Defluviitaleaceae bacterium | reverse complement strand
GTTTTCGGCCAGCTCCTTGACCACGCTGAGTGGACGCTCGACTACTTCGCCCGCCGCAATTTTATTGATTAGGCTTTGATTTAACTGAATTATCGGTTTCATAAAACAAGTATACCACGAGTTGTTATTTCGGTAAAACAATGGTAGTGTATATGTATGGACGGATTATTTCTTGCGTTTTCCAACAGCCTTACGGCGTTGGCCTTGTGCATATCAATGGGCTTTGCTTGCCGCAGATGGAAACTGATTAACGACGTGCACATGACGGGGATGTCGGTGCTTTTAGTAAAAATTGGCATACCCTGCACCGTGTTTATAGCGATGATGCAGCCCTTTTCCAGAACCCTGATGCTTGAGAGCATGGCCACCTTTGCAATTACGGGGATAATTTATATATTGGGGGGATATCTTGGGCTGCTTGTGGCGCGCCTTATGAAAGTCCCGTCCGGCGTGAAGGAGTGCTGGCAGTTTGGCTGTGCTTTCAGTAATGTGGGCTTTTTGGGGATTCCCGTTGTGCTGGCGGTTTTTGGCCCCGACGGATTAATATATGTAGCAATGGCGGCGGCGTCTTTTAATATTTTGTCATTTACATGGGGCGTAAGGATGTTTTCCAATGCGCCCCGCGAAATGAATATAATAAAAGTGATGCGCAGCAACCCTGCGATTCCTGCAACGATTATCGGATTTATATTATTTGCTACAGAACTGCGGCTGCCCGGGCCGATGGAAAACGGAATCGCCTTGATTCACGGCATGACCACACCGCTTTCAATGATTCTGATTGGGGCGATTCTGGGCAAACAAAGGCTCAAGGATTCCTTTATGGACCTGCGGCTTCTGCCCCCAACCGCTACAAGGCTCATTATAATTCCTCTGGCGACGCTGTTTATTCTGCGGTGGTTTATCCCGAACCCGCTGATGCTTAGTGTTATCGTTACGATGATGGCCATGCCCCCGGCGGCCTCGACAGCTATTTTTGCCGAGCTGTACAACGGCGACATGGTGTCCGCCGCAAAATTCGTGGTCGTGCCCACGGTTTTATGCGCGATTACTGTGCCGCTTATTGCGTTGCTGCTATAGCTTCCCCGGGAAAAATTTCTCCATGAAATCATCCTCCGTAAGAACAGGCACACCCAATTGGGCGGCCTTTTTATTTTTGCCCGATGTGGATTCGATATCGTTATTAATAAGAAAGGAAGTCTTTGCCGTGACACTTCCCGTGGTGCGTCCGCCGTTGGTTTCTATAAAATCCGCAAGGGTCTTGCGGTTTTTGAACCGGGCCACCTCTCCCGTAATTACAATAGTCAGGCCGTTTAGGGGTTTTTCGGAGCCGTCTTCGGAGGGCATAATAAAACGCATGGTAACAAGGGCTTTTTCATAAAGAGCAGTATTTTTTTCTTGTGTGAAGTAGTTATGCAGGCTATGGGAGATTGCTTCCCCGAAGCCTTTTATTTCGGATAAAGCTTCTAAATAGTCATCGTTTTTACATAGTTGGGGGATTTTTTGGCCGTCGTGCCCGACATAAGAGCATAGCAACTTCGCATTGGCCAAACCTACGTGCCGGATGCCCAGCGCGTATATAAAATTCGGCAGAGCTACGTCCTTTGCGGCTTCGACGGCGGCAATTAATTTTTCATAGGACTTTTGGCCAAAACCTTCCATTTGCAGAATTGTGTTTTCGTGAAGCTGCAAATCAAAGAGACTCATGTAGTCGGTCACAATGTCATGTGTCAAAAATTTTTCCAGAGTTTGCTCCGACAGGCCGCCGATATTCATTGCGTCGCGGCTCACAAAATGCGACAGTGCCCGCAGCTGCTGGGCATCGCAGGCCGGGCTTGTGCAATAAAGGGCCTCCGGGTCGCCCACAATTTCCGTCGCGCTGCCGCATACGGGGCAGGCTACGGGAATTTCCACCTCAAAAGCGGTTTCGCCAGTTGAGCCGGCTTCGCCGCCAGCGGTTTCTCGGTCGTTTTTGCTTAAATTTTCAGCGACTTGTGGGATTATCATATTGGCCTTGTACACGGTGATTTTGTCGCCGGGGCAAAGCTGCAATTCGCGCAGAATGCTTACATTGTGTACGCTTGCGCGGCTCACCTGCGTTCCCTCAATTTCCACCGGCTCGAAAATGGCAACCGGGTTTACCAGCCCCGTCCGGGAGGTGTTCCACTCCAAGCGAGTGAGAGTGGTTTCCGCCTGTTCATCCGCCCATTTGAAAGCAAGGCTGTCCCGGGGAAACTTCGAGGTTGCTCCCAGGGATTCGCTGTAAGAGATGTCGTCATAGGTTAGCACCAGCCCGTCCGTTGCCCATGGCATAGCGGATATTTTTTCCTTAAACCGCTCTACGGCCTCCACCACGCTTTGTTCGGTTACGAGTTCAAAGGGCACAATGTCGAAGCCTTGCGTTGCCAGCCATTCCAATTGAGAGGATTTTTTGCCGGTTGGGATACCGCTTCCGGCTTTGTGACGCACATTTGGCTCGCGATGCATGTCAGCTGTATTAAAAGCAAAAAAAAGAACCCGCCGCGATGCCGCCATTTCGCTGTTTAATTGGCGAACGGCACCGCTGCACAGGTTGCGGGGGTTTTTATACTTGGATTCCTCGTTTATGGCCTCGAAGTCGGCCAATGTAATGACGGCTTCTCCGCGCAAGTCGAATTTTCCCTTGTACGGCACGGTCAGCGGCACATTGGAAAAGACACGGGCGTTATGGGTCACGTCCTCCCCGACAGTTCCGTTTCCGCGTGTTAAGGCTTGCTGTAGCTCTCCGTTTTCGTACTTCAGGACTATGGATAGACCGTCCAGCTTCCAGAATAATAAGCCGGTTTGACCGCCCAGAAATTCCGCCAAAGCCTCTGAGTCCTTGGTCTTGTCCAGCGACAGCATCGGTGTGTCGTGGGAAACCTTGGTTAAGCCGCTTACCACTTCATAGCCCACCTTTTGGGTGGGGCTTCCCGCCAGTATGATTCCGCTGGATTTTTCCAGCTCCAGCAGCTCATCATAAAGCCTGTCGTATTCCAAGTCGCTTACAATTTCGCGATTTTCCTGATAATAAACCCGGTTGGCGGTATTTAGCCTCGCCACCAGTTCATGCATTCGGTTCATGCTCACCTGACGATTCGCAGCATTTCTGCGGTGATATCCCGCGCAAAGGGGTTTACCGTGCGGTTTACAAGCTCCAGTATGCCCTCTTCACAGGGCATTTCATACCAGCCCTGCCGCTCGGTGCGGGCGATGGGGAGCGTATACGTGGAAATATTTCCGCTGACGATACCCGGCAACTGGTTTGCAAACCACAGCATATCCGACAGAGAGAGATTCGTATTTGCGTAATCGCGGTAAATGCCTATAAGCTCCGGGATGCGCAGAATCGTGCGCGGAGTAAGCAATTCCTGAAACAGCGCGGTTATAAGCTGCTGTTGGTTTTCCATGCGCCCAAAGTCGGTTATTGTCCTACGATAGCGGGCAAAATTTAAAGCCGTTCTGCCGCTCATTAGCTGCCGCCCTGCGGGTATATCTATGTCTACAACGCCGCCATGGAGGCGTGTACAATAAAACATGCGGCGTTCTACGTAAATCTCCACGCCATTAACGGCATCCACCATACGCTCAAAAGCCCTGAAATCAATAACTACATAGAAATCCGGCTCAAAGCCGATTAGTGATTGAACATCCGATTTTACTTGGGCGATGCCGCCTTCATGACCACGGCCTCCGCTACGTCCGGCATTATATGATGCCCAAGGCTTGCGGTTGGTACGCTGTACATCCAAGCGAGTATCGCGGGGGATGCTTATCACGTTTACTTCATTCTCACGCGCATCAAAGGAGCCTACAATTAGTGCATCCACAAGGCTTTGCTCGTCAAGCCCAACAATCAAAAATGTAAAGAATTGAGAATGCTTACGGGGAATTCTGGTAACGACCTCCGGAGGGGGCTCATAGTTGTGATTACTACTGGAACTGCTTGTATTTGGGGAGCTTCCCGTATTATTGCTTGCTGTGTTGCGCCCGCTGCCGGGGGGCCGGTGCCACACCTCGATATACGGGCCGACATTCGGCGCGGGTGGATTCATCAGCGCGCGAATGGCTGCGTAAACCCCTCCCGCCACCGCAATCACGGCAACCAAGGTTATCGAAAAGGCTATTATCATTCTACGAATCGAAATTTTTTTGAGCATATGGCCGTCCTCGCAATTTTCTTAGACGCCGCATTATGACATGGCTGCTAGATTTTTTCAAATGATATTTTGATTGCAATTGAAAAATGTGGTAATATAGCAAGGAGTCACGAGAGGAGAGTTCTTCTGTGAATAAATTTTTAAAATCCCGCATGATGCGTTCGATGACACCGTATTTTATCTTGGGAGTCGCGCTTATAATTTCTTTTAGGCTGATTTCCGAAATCGGATTTTTTTCCGGCATCGTGGGGCAATTTTTTAGTATTATCGCGCCTTTTTTGCTGGGCGCGGTTTTTGCGTACATTTTGAACTTGCCATGCTCGTTTATTCAACGGATGTATATGAAAATAAATAATCCGTTTATACAAAAAAGAAGCCGTCCCATATCTGTGGCGACTTTGTTTTTGATTGTGGTGCTAATAATCGCATTCGCGCTAAACATGGTGATTCCGGCCGTTATCGCAAGCATCGTGGAATTTACCGAAAACTTCCCCGACTACGAAGAAACCTTCCGCAACTGGATGATGACGGTCAACAGCTGGGACTTGCCGGCGTTCATTCCACCCGTGGACGAGGACGCGCTGATTGTGGTGGTGCAGAATTTCCTTCAGGGCTTTAACGTGGAGGAGCTGGCAGGCTCGGTAATCGCGGGCTTCGGAAGCGCGGCAGTGGCGGTTTTCCAAACGATTATCGCAATAATTTCTTCCATTTATTATCTGCTTGAAAAAGACAGGCTAAAAGTTTTCTTCGAAAAGCTTATAATAGCCGTTTCCGCCGAGCGTACCAGTTCTACCATTGTCAAATACGCCAAAAAACTGAATCACAACTTCCATAGGTATATCTATACCCAGACAATCGACGGTATTATCCTCGGCTCGCTTATGACCATTACATTGTGGCTGTTTGGCTCGCCGCACTTTTGGATTTTAGGCTTGATTTTGGGTATTGTAAACTATATCCCCTACTTTGGCTCAATTTTTGGAACGCTTTTTGCCGTGCTTGTTGTGGCCTTTACCCAGGGTCTGCCAACCGCCGCGCTGGCCGCCGTGATTATGTTTATCATTCAGCAAATCGACGGCAATGTCATTCAGCCCAAGCTTATGGGCGGCTCCTTCTCTCTTAGCCCATTGCTAATTATAATCAGCGTAACCGTTGGCGGTGCTTACGCCGGCGTGCTGGGAATGCTGGTGGCTATCCCCATCGTGGCCATCCTCAAGGATTTATTGGACGAATACATTGCCTACCGCGAGCGCAAAAAGCTTGAGGCCCCGCCGCCTCCCGAGCGAGATTATTTTATGGATAGAGATATCTGGTAATCATCAGGCTAAGCGCGACCCCTAAGAAATTGGCAAACAGTGCCCCCGCCAGCGTGAAGCGCGTTTTTGTAATCTTAACGCTCATAAAATAAATGCTCATAGTATAAAAAACCGTTTCTGTGCTGCTCATCATAATCGATGTGAACCGCCCGATGAACGAGTCCGGGCCGTAGTTTTCGAATATATCCAATAAAAGCCCCGTTGACGCCGACGACGATACCAGCCTCATAAGCGTCAGCGGTACGGTTTCAGTCGGATAACCCATTCGCTCGGTCAGCGGTGCGATAAGACCCCCAAGAAGGTCAAACGCGCCGCTGGCCCTCAGCATTCCCACCGCCACCATCAGCCCGACAATGGTGGGCGCGATGTGCAGCACCGTGTAAAATCCTTCCTTCGCGCCCACAATAAAGTGGTCATACACCGGAACCCGCCGGCTGAACGCATACATAAGGATTCCCGCAAAGGTCAGTGGAATTATCATATCAGACAGAAACAGCATCCAGTTCATATGTACTCACCTTATAGAAATTATGCTATTCTAGCCTATTCGACTGACGGTGCGGACATTCCTATATTATTACACAAAAATATAGTGAATGAACCATTAAAGCGGAGTTCATTCACTATATCAAAGGGCTTTCAATAGATTTCTGCTTTTATTGAACGGCGGCCAAATGTTTATTGATGCACTGTATTAATTGCGCAGAATCAATAGGCTTGCACAGATAGTCGGTGGCACCACGCTGCATCATTTCGTGTTCCATTCGCGCATTTATTTCGGCTGTCAGAAATACCGCAGGCGTGTCACTGGTGATTTTGTTTTGGCGCATTTGGAGTAAAACCTCGAATCCCGTCATTTCCGGCATATAATAATCAAGCAAAACCAGGTCAACAGGATGCTTTTCAAGATAATCAAGCGCGTCCTTGCCGGATTTAAACGCATGAACATTATAGTCATTTCTTAAGTAAGAGACGACCTCCTTGCATATGGTGGGCTGGTCATCGACAACCAAAATTTCCGGTTTACTCATATTCTCACAACTCCTTCTCAAATTTTGTCGTTGTATTATACACGAATTTGATATAATATGTACACAAGGAAATTGCAATGTTGAAATTTTGCGACGTCACAATGCTGAGGAGGCTTTTATGCGCAAACTTATTAATGAGGATTTGTCAAAATGCGTAGGGTGCAATCGTTGCATTCGTGTGTGCCCCATTGAAGGGGCAAACCGTGTATTCACGGAAGATGGTCAAATCAGGGTTTCGATAAATGGTGACAAGTGTATCGCCTGCGGCTTTTGCCTTGAAACCTGCCGTCACAAGGTCAGAGATTATGACGATGATACAATCCGCTTCTTAAACGATTTAAAAAACGGGCAGCCCATTTCTATCCTTGCCGCACCCGCCCTCTACGTCAACCCGGATGGAGGCAGGCTTCTAGCTTGGCTTAAGCAATTGGGCGTTAGAAAAATATATGATGTCTCAATTGGTGCCGACATATGCACATGGGCTCACATACGCTTCATAGAGGATAAAAAGCCAAGGTCGGTTATAACACAGCCTTGCCCCGCAATTGTGGATTATATCCTTAAATACAAGCAGGGTCTTATAAAATATCTTTCACCCGTACATAGCCCAATGATTTGTACGGCTATATATATGAAGAAATACGACAGGATAAACGACAGCATCGCCGCGCTGTCCCCATGTATAGCAAAAGCTCATGAGTTTGAGGCCACCGGCCACAGCATCAAATACAACATCACGTTCAAAAGGCTTTTTGAATACGTACGTGACCATGGGATTACACTGCCTGACTCTCCCGTCGGCTTTGACCACTCCGAGTCGGCGTTTGGGCGTTTGTATTCGATGCCTGGGGGCCTTAAAGAAAATATGCAATTCTACTTTGGGAAGGATTTGCGCGTAGACCAAGCGGAAGGCCATGGCGTAGTGTACGAAGCTATCAACGCTTTCGCGGAAGAAAATGAGAGCGTGTTGCCTACGATTTTTGACGTGCTCAATTGCGGCGAGGGTTGCAATCTCGGCACGGCGGTAGAGCACACTGTCAGCAGATTTGAGACTCATGCGATTATGGACAGAGGCAGAAAAGCCATTTTAAAAGCGTTTGACCGGGAGCAATATGAGCAGCTCCTCAGTCATTATGACCAACAGCTTCGAATGGACGATTTTATAAGGATATATAGGCCAACACCCGTTAATCAGCGCGTCTTGAGTGAGACGCAAATTGAAGACGGGTTCAGGGCCATGAACAAATCCACCGAGATGCAAAGAACCTTTGATTGTGGCGCGTGTGGCTGCGATACCTGTCATGAAATGGCAAGAAGCATAGTCGCAGGCGACAATATTCCGGCAAACTGCATCCAGATGCTTAACGAAGAAATCAGAGGTGTTCTGGACATTGCAACATCAAATGTTGGCAGTGCCAACCTTCTTGTGGAAGATATCACCAGCATAAAAGCAAAGTCGGCACAAATCTCCGAATGTATGGCTACGCTGAATGAAGGGTTCATAAAGTTTAAAGCCATTTCTTCGAACATTCTTTCAATAGCGATGTCCACGAACCTTGTCGCGCTTAATGCGTCAATTGAAGCTGCCCGAGCGGGGGTACATGGAAGAGCCTTTGGTGTTGTGGCAGAGGAGGTTCGGGCTCTTGCGGCCAAGTCAAAGGCAATTGTGTCCGATTCGGGTGCCATATCAGAGCAGACCCTTTCCGCAATTACCTCCATAAACGAGCTGATTTCCGAAATCGCTGAAAATTATGATAAAGCACATATCAGTATTTCAGTCATGAGCCAAAGCTTAAATTCTATAATTGACAGCGTCAAGCATACATGATTTTTCAAGATAAGGAGGGGGATTAAGTGGATTCATCGGGTAACATTCGTGAAATTGTAATCACGGTAGATGACAGTAAATTTAACGTGGAAGTCGCAAAACGCATACTTTCCCACGCATATAACGTCCATACAGCTTTATCGGGCAAAGAGTTGTTTGAGCTCCTTAACAATGTGACTCCGGCGTTAATTCTCCTTGATGTTGAGATGCCCGAAATGGACGGATACGCCGTCAACAGAGAGTTGAAGCGAGACGAGAGCACAGCACACATACCTGTTATTTTCCTAACGGGGAGAGATTGCGATGAGGGCGAAGCAAGGGCTTTGAGTGAGGGGGCCGTTGACTACATCACAAAGCCCTTCTCTGCGGATATCCTCGAAATGCGCGTTGGGCTTCATCTCCTTTTGCAAAGACAAAAAAGGGAGCTGCGGGAATCCGCGATAAAAGCCGAAATTGCAAATGATGCCAAAACGGCGTTTATTGCCATTATGAGCCATGAAATGAGGACACCTCTAAACGCTATTATCGGTTTTTCCGAATTGTCCCTGGAAACCGCAGACTTGCGCGAAGACCTTTATTCAAACCTTGTCAATATAAGAAACGCGGGCACAACACTGCTTAGCATAATCAGTGATATTCTGGACATTTCAAAAATCGAGACCGGAAAATTTGAGCTGATTCCCACAGAGTACGACACCGCCACCCTGATTAATGACGTTTTAACCCAAAGTATTTTGCATAAGAGTGAAAAACCCATCGAATTTAATTTGACAATAGATAAGAGCTTTCCCTCAAAGCTTTTCGGTGATGAGTTGAGGGTAAAGCAAATTCTGAATAATTTATTGTCCAATGCGTTTAAGTACACTCCGGAAGGGACAGTGGAGCTGATTGTCAATTGCACCACTGAGGGCAATATTTGTTGGGTAAGCGCGATGGTTAAGGATTCCGGCATAGGAATCAGCCCTGAAAATCTACTAAGCGTTTTTGATGATTTTACACAGGCGGATATGACCGCAAACCGCAAAATTGTGGGGACGGGGCTTGGATTGCCCATTGCGCGAAGATTAGCCGAAATGATGGACGGTGACATAAAACTCACAAGTGAATACGGCAAGGGCAGCATTTTTACTGCACGGATTCGGCAGCAGTGCGTATCCGCTGACCCGATTAGCCCGGAAGTAATTAACGCCCTCAAAAGTTTACGCTTCTCCGAGCAGAGAAGAATAGAAAGTATACCGCTAATGAGCTTGCCCAATGCCCGCGTATTGGTTGTTGATGATGTGCCTACGAATCTTGCGGTTGCCTCAGGTATGTTAAAGCGATACAGCATTAAAGCCGACTGCGTCAGCAGCGGCCCAGAAGCTATTGACGCCATTAAAAATGAAAGCGTCCGCTACAACGCTATTTTCATGGACCATTTGATGCCCGACATGAATGGTATCGAAGCCACTGGCCTGATACGGGAAATTGATTCCGATTATGCAAGAAATATCCCTATTATCGCGTTTACGGCAAATGCAATTGTGGGTAATGAAGAAATGTTTTTGAAAAACGGCTTTCAGGCTTTCATCTCAAAACCCATAGAAGTGCCTCAATTGGACGCCATTATCAAAGAGTGGATACGGGGCAACGGAAATGACGTTCGGAAAGAGGAGTCAGAGGCTTCCACACCCGGGCAAGCTGTGGAGCAAGCCCCCGAGCAAGCTTCATTTTTGAGCTTGGCCGTTGACGGCATTGACTTTAAGAAGGGGCTTTTGCGTTTTGGCGGCGATACAGAAACTTACTTTGCCGTTATGCGCACATTTGCACAAAACGTGCCTTTGATTCTTGGAAAAGTAGAGGCAGTGACCAAGGATAATCTTGAAGAATACACTGTTACTGTTCACGGAATAAAAGGTTCGTGCTATGGCATCTGCGCAGACAAGGCAGCCACATTGGCGGACGCGCTGGAGGCCGCCGGAAAGACCGGAGATTATGAATTTATTACCGCACATAATACGACTTTTGTGGAAAATGTCCGCAAGCTTTTATCGGGCATTGAAAAAGCAATTGCACAGCTTCAGGCAACTAAACAAAAATCGCAAAAAGATGCCCCGGACCCGCAATTGCTAGAGAAACTTCTGGATGCTTGCAACCGGCATGATATGAATGACATTGACACAATTGTTGCAGAGCTTGACGACTATATCTATGAGTCTGGCGGCGAGCTTGTAACAAGCCTTAGGGAAATGGCAGATGAAATGGATTACGCTGAAATGGCCGAAAGACTTTGTGGAATAGTATAATTAGGAAAACATCCTGTTTATTTCGCTCGCTCCAATTTATCCAAAATTTTGCAAAAAGCCACCGCCGCGATGGTTGTGATTGTCGTTACCACCAGCCCCGGGCCTATGATTTCCGAAGGGTTTATTGAATTGTACTGCATTCGGTAGGCTACCACGCTGATGGTGACAAGCTGTAGGCTAGACATATTTACCACCATAAACATACGCATTGAGCGTGTGGCTGTGTCCTTTGTGGGATTCTCCTGCTGCAAAAGCTTCATGGCACGAAGGCCGCTTGGTGTTGATGCCCAACCCAGCCCAAGGATATTCGCGATGAAATTTGTTGCGATAGGTTCGTGGGCTGGGTGATTTTTGCCCAAATCCGGAAACAGATACCTAAGCAGCGGGCGCGACCTCCGCGCCAATGCCCCAATAAGCCCGGCCTTTTCCGCCACGGTCATAAGCCCCGTCCACATGGCCAGGATTCCCAGCATGGTTATACATAGCGTTATCGCTTCACGCGCGGACTCTATCGCTGCATTGGTTAGCGCGGATATATTCCCTGTAATCAACGCTATCACGATAGACAGCAGAATCATTCCGCCCCATAGCTTGTTTAACATATGTATCGCCCCTTCTTGTAGCAAGTGTTTGCTATAGCAAACGACTTAATGAAACGTGAGTCGGGCTATACCTTGTAAACGGTTCGCTTACCGCTGTTGCTTTGCAACACGCTCGTTCGCTCATCACAAGGCAGTATCCCGCACGCCTCACGTTTTGAATTGTCGTTTGCTATATACTTATTCGCAGAAGGGGCCAAGAATTCATTTCGACAAGAAATATTTTTTTTCTTCCATTACTTGCATTTTTTTACAAGTATGGTATACTAGCCCTGTTTCTATTCATTAAGGAGGTGGATTTATGAAAGCAACAGGAATTGTAAGGCGCGTAGATGAGCTTGGGCGCGTTGTTTTGCCCGTCGAGCTGCGCAAGGTAATGAGCATTAAAAACAGGGATTCGCTTGAGTTTTTTGTAGACGAGGACAAAATCGTACTTAAAAAATACGAACCGGCATGTACATTCACAGGGTCCGCGGACGATTTAATCGATTACAAGGGGCGCAAGGTTTCCAAGCAGGCGGTTAAAGAACTGGCCAAACTGGCAGAATTGTAGAATACATTGGTATATAGCGTTTTCAACGGAAACGTCTATAAGACGAGCTTAAAGCCCGGAGGTTTTCACTTCCGGGCTTCGTTTGCTGTATGTGTAGAGATAGAGAGGCTTTTATGATTGTTCTGCAGAATATCAACAAGACATTTCGTGTCGCAAAGCGTCAGGCGGGATTTTCCAAGGCGTTTCGCGCGCTTTTTTCGCGGGAATACGAGTTGGTTTACGCCCTGCAGAATGTGAGCTTTACGGTAAATGCCGGCGAAATGGTGGGTTATATCGGACCAAACGGGGCGGGCAAGAGCACGACAATTAAAATAATGTGCGGTATCCTCACGCCCGACGACGGTGCGTGCGACATAAACGGCAGAACGCCGTGGAGTCAGCGAGTGGCGCATGTGCGGGAGATTGGCGTGGTTTTTGGGCAGCGGAGCCAGCTTTGGTGGGACGTGCCGGTAATCGACAGCTTTGAGCTGATTCGTGATATTTACCGCACGCCGCAGGCCGTGTACAAAAAAAATATCGACGAGCTGGCGGAGCTTTTGGAGCTTTCGGAAATTCTAAAAACCCCTGCCAGAAGCCTAAGCCTTGGCCAGCGTATGCGCTGCGAAATTGTGGCAAGTTTATTGCACAATCCAAAAATATTATTTTTGGACGAGCCGACAATCGGGCTGGACGCGGTTTCTAAAATAGCCGTGCGGCAATTTATAAGGCGGTTAAACACCGAGCGCGGCACAACGGTAATTCTTACTACTCACGACATGCTGGATATCGAGGCCATAACCGAGCGTGTTATTTTAATAGGAAAAGGTCAGGTGCTTCTGGACGGGAGCTTGGCGGATTTAAAATCCCGGGCGGTAAATGCGCAAAGCGCGGAAGAAGCCGTTGCTGCATTATACAAGGAGCTTGAAATATGAGCTTCTTATTTTTGCGCCCGTACAAGGCGTTGTTTCGTATACGGTTTACGAATTCTTTGCAATATCGCGTGGCGGCGTTGGCTGGCTTGGCGACGCAGTTTGCGTGGGGTTTTATGTATATTCTGGCCTTTGGGGCCTTTTATCGGGAAAATCCCGACGCTTTTCCCATGACTTTTGAGCAGACCGTGGCATATATCTGGATGCAGCAGGCATTTGTCGCGTTATTTTTCATATGGTTTTTCGAAAGCAGCATAATCGAATCCGTGGAAAGCGGCAATGTGGCCTATGAGCTGGTGCGCCCAATGGATTTGTATAGCCGCTGGTTTACAACCGTGGCCGCAAACCGGATGTCCCGGGCATTACTGCGATGTGTGCCGATTTTATTTGTGGCGGCAATTTTGCCCGCGTCCATGAGGCTGATTTTACCCATGGATTTTCTGATAATCGGATTGTTTTTCTTCAGTATGACCCTAAGCCTTGGTGTGGTTGTGGCGTTCTCCATGCTGATTTATATTTCCGCATTTTTCACGATTAACAGTCTTGGGACGCGCATAGTAGTGGGCGTGGCATCGGATTTTTTGGCCGGGGGATATATCCCGATTCCGTTTTTCCCGGACACCTTGCGCACTATCGTTGAACTCTCGCCCTTTGGGGCTATGCAAAACATGCCACTTTTAATTTTCAGCGGATATTTGCAGGGCCCGGACTTGGTGCAGGGTATGGCTTTACAGGTTTTTTGGCTGGCCGCGTTGCTACTTATCGGGCGGGCTTTTATGGCGCGTGCCCTCAAGCGCGTAATTATACAGGGGGGCTGAAATGGGATTATATATGAAGTATTTCGCGATTCATTTAAAAAGCCAGATGCAATATAAAACATCCTTCTTTTTCACTACGCTGGGGCAATTTCTTGTTGCCTTTGCCACGTTTTTAAGCATAAATTTTCTGTTTGCCCGCTTTGATTCCGTCGGAGGCTTCACCTACGAAGAGGTGCTGATTTGCTTCGCGGTGATGGTGACATCGTTTTCGCTAAGCGAGCTTGTTGGCCGTGGATTTGACCGTTTTCCGCTATTGCTGGGGGACGGCAGCTTCGACCGGGCACTCGTGCGCCCGCGAAACGTGATTTTCCAGGTGCTGGCATCTAAAATGGACTTCTCGCGGCTGGGACGTTTTGCCCAAGCTTTGCTGATTTTTATTTATGTAATCCCCCGCAGCGGAATAGATTGGACTTTTTGGCAAATCCTCACCCTTGTGCTAATGATAATTTGCGGGGCATTGCTGTTTTTTGGCCTGTTTGTAATTTACGCGGCAATTTCATTTTTTACGTTGGAGGGTCTGGAATTCATGAATGTACTAACCGACGGCGGCCGCGAGCATGGCCGCTTGCCCTTCTCCGTCTACGGTGAGGGCGTACTGAAATTTTTGACATATGTAGTCCCTCTCGCGCTGGTGCAGTATTATCCGCTGCTGTTTTTGCTTGGGCGGGAGGATAGTTTTTTCTATGCTTTTACGCCTGTAATCGCGCTTATTTTTCTTGTGCCTTGTTACATATTTTTTAAGTTTGGGATGAGCAAATATAAATCCACAGGGTCGTAGTTGGGCGAGGCCAAAGAGAGAGATATATTGCTTGCAGACACAATAACCCCTATAATCCCATCAAATGATATTAAGAAGGTGCCCGTAAAATGCTGAATCTACATCAACACAGACGTTTAATATATAGTATTCAAGTATTGAACGACGAGACAGGTATGGGTAATCGTAAATCGTTTGTTGCTGCGCCTGATTAGTGTGCGCGGCGTGAAATTGATGTGATTAACATCAGCTTAGGCACACAGCAGTACACCGATTTTGCCACTATATAGACAAATCTCCTCCGCACAGGCCCTATGCTACTTAGTCAGTGTATCACAAAAAAGCCCGAGAGATAATCTAACATCTTTCGGGCTTTTTTATTGAGATAAAATGTACTATACTAGATTACTGATATACTCGTCGTAAATCTCCTGCTCCGTGAGAATTTCATCCATGCGCGACTTAATGGCCACGGGAGTGAAATTGCGCTTTTTGCTGTAGTACAAGGAAACCAGCTTCATGAATGGCCAAGGATATGATAGCTGGGCAAAAAGGATAGCGGCTGCGGATGCCGGTAATGGTGCGAATTTATTATAAATCTCCAAGAGTCGCCCTATGGGAAGCTCTTTGTTACTGCGGCGGGCGTAGCGGCGTATAAAGCTCGCCAGGTCGGCCAGTTGTAGGTCCCGGGAGGCCTCGGAAAGATTTAATATGTAGCAGGCCTCTTGGAATATGGGCAGGTTTTCTTCTTTCAGCGCGTTATGACAGATGTGGCCTCCGTCCAAAGCGGCGGTGTAAAGGGCGGTATAATCGGTTTCGGCCAAAGCGGCGGAGGCTTCTTCCGCGGCTTTGGCAAAAGCGGGTGCGTGCTTAAGCAACAAGACATCAAAGTCGGACAGGCGCGGGCGGCGGCCCACTTGCTTCATGGTTTGCGTCAATCCTGAGGTTTGTTTCGAAAATGCGTCCGTTAAGGAAGGCGCGGTGATGCCCCATGTTAAAATATCCCGTGCGGCCAGATGAAATTTCGCCAAGCTTTCCAGTGCCAGTGCGACGTCGTTTAAGTTGTCCAAATCCAATTCGCGCCCGGATATGTGGCGGGTCATTATAAAAACATCACGCCCAAGCTGCAAATAAGGCGCGCCTTGGGGCGTTTCCATTAAAAAATCCGTCTGCGAGAATCCGGCTGCCGACAGCCGCTTTTGCAGCTCGTAGCGGGCATTGATTTCCCTTGGCTCACCTGATGTTTTGTGTATTTTAACGGGGCCTTGGCCGGTATTGCACACGTAGTATCCCCGCTCCTTTACCGCCCTGCCCGATAACCCAAAATATCCGGGTAAGCTGTATCCCAAGTCACCCACTGATAAACCCTCCTTAGGGGGGATGTATTTGCAACTAAAGGATATATATGTACCAGCTGTAAAAAATAGTCACCCAAACCGTAAAAATATGGTATACTAGATAACACTTAACAAAATTAATAAATTTGTTTGGGGGCAGGCTATGAAGGGAAAAAGATACGATATGCAGAAGCTGGCGTCGTCGGGCATGATTGATATTTCAGTCAGCCAGCGTTTTTATTATAATAACCAGGAATACTTTGACGCTCTATCGGATTTTGTCAAGAATCATAATGCCAGCTTCAGCAATTACACCCCCGCCTTTGTTGTAAACAGCGAAGAAGACCGCGCCGCGTTTTTGAAGGAATGCTTCGAGGCGCGGGCTGAATTTGTGCGCATGGGAATGACCGCGTTGTTGGATGAGCTGGCGGTAATGGAGGACGCCGCAATCAACAAAAACATGGAGGAATTCGCGGACGGGCAGGTAAAGCTGACGGCTACTGTGCAAATCTGCATAAAAATTATTGAGGACGCCGCTTTGCGCTGGGTGATGACGATTAGATAATATATGAATGGCAGAAAATAAATACATTGACAGAGGGAAGCCGCGACTGCGTCGGCGGCGTTTTGACCGACGGGCAATGTATATTATTTTCGCCATTTATATCGGTGTATCTGCCGGTGTTACGTAAACGGTGTTGTGAAAATCATAAATCACATAACCCGGCTTGGCCCCGGCGGGCTTGCGGACATGCTTTCGAATAACATAGTCAACGGGAACCTGACTGGAGAGACGCGCACGGCTATAAAACGCCGCAAGCTGTGCCCCTTCCATAATGGCGGTGGCGGAAGGCTCCTTCCCTCCGGTGACAACTACCACATGAGAGCCGGGAATATCCTTGGTGTGCATCCAAATATCGTTGGCCCGGGCGAATTTTAAAGTCAGATAATCATTTTGCGTATTATTTTTGCCTACATATATATCAAAACCATCAGAAGAAGTATATTTTAGGGGCTTTGACTCTTTAGAGGCTTTTTTATTTTTTGCGTTTTTGCCAAGGCCGCGGCGTTTTGCAAAGCCCTGCTCCGCCAGCTCTTCCCGGATTTGCGAAATATCCGCCTCGTCAATGGCAGAGTCCATAGCCGCCAGCACACTTTCCAAATAGGCTATCTCTTCCTGATTTTTAACGATTTGCTCTTGCAAAGCGGCAAAGGTTCTCTTCTGCTTGTTATACTTATTAAAATATTTTTGCGCGTTCTCCGGCGGGGTGAGGGCCGGGTCAAGTGGAATCGTCAACGGCTTGTTATTATCATAAAAATTCTCTGCTGTGAATTCCGCCGCGCCGCCTGGAATCATATATAAATATGCCGTCAGCAGCTCGCCCTTGATGCGCAGTTCATCCCGGTTTTTGATTTCATCTAGAGTTTTCTCGTACACTGTGGCCTTTTTCCTCGCACGTTCCTGATGGGTAACTACCAGCTTGCGCAGGTCTGCGGTTTTCTGTTTGATTCGATAAGCCTCGTCCCGCCCGGCGTAAAACGCCTCCAGCATCAATGAGGTTGATTCAAAAGCTTCGGCGCGGAGATGGTCATATATCGAAAGTGGCAAAGCTGCGAAGTCAACGGCCCTGCCCGATTCGTCCCAATAAATGGCCGATTGAAAATTTTTCTGCTTTATTTGCTCCAGCGCGTCAGAAAAAGCCCCGTACAGCTGCGATTTCTCCGCATCCGAAAACCCGGTTGTAGGAGTGTCGGGGTGAATCTCGGCACGGCTACAAATTTCACCGGCCAATACGGGGCTGATTCCATTGTAAAGCTGAAAAATAGCCTGTTGAATTTTTAGGCTTTCTTGAGAGGACTTTTCGAATATGCCCGAAAATTCCTCGTGGTTTGCCTCCAACGGATTGGATTTCCCGCCGGGTGGCCGGGAATACAGCACGCCGGGCAAAATCGTGCGCACGGAGCTCACCGCCGGGGAAATATGCTTAATCGCGTCCAGCACCTTTCCCGCACCGTCCGTGAGAATAATATTGCTGTGCTTGCCCATGATTTCAATGATTAGCGTCTTGGCAGACCTGTCGCCCATTTCGTCCAGGGCTTCTATTTCGAATTCCACAATACGCTCAAAATCCGGCTGGCGGATGCTTATAATTCGCCCGCCGCTTAAATGCTTGCGCAGAACCATACAAAACATTGGTGCTTTTAATGGGCTGATTTTGCTTTGCTCCGTAAAATTGACCCTTGGCGCATTGGCACTCACCGTCAGTAATAGCTTATAATTAGTGCCCTTTGCGCGCACCGCCAGAAAAATCTCGTCCGGCTCGGGCTGGGCAATCTTATCCACCCGCCCACCCTGTAAAATTGAGATTTCATTCACAACGCCCGCGAGGGCCGCTCCGTCTAGTGGCATATAATCACTCTTTCCGTATCGAAAGTAAATCTGCTATAAAAATCACCGCGAAAACATTTTAAAGTGCTTTCGCGGTGAGGTCAATTGGGTATAAGTTTTCTTGGCTTTCCAGTGTAAATTTAGGCGTCACTGTGTCTCTTTTTTAAAGCATTCATACTAAAACTCTGGCTTTTAATCATCATGATTTGGAGTCATAGAACTGGAATGCTCATGCAATAATTCCCATCTTTCGGTTGAATCATTTTTTACAAAGATATCGGTGCTTTTTCCATTACCTTCAATTTGTTTACCTTCCACATATCCACTATAATTATACTGATATGTGTAAACTTGACATTTGCTGTCACTATAAATTATTTCAACGTCTGTTGCCCACCATTTACTATCATTGATGGTGTTCCAGAAATTTTCATGGAATATTCTAACATTTTCTAAATCGGCTTTCATATTCCCCAAATGACAAAAAGTCGCATTTTCATGTAGCAACTTCTCTATCTGTGAAAATTTTCGAGTGTTGATTGCCTCCATGTATTTCCCAAATTCTTCCGTTGGATATTTTTCCATATCGTTCCTCCTCTCATTGAAATTTTTCTTGCTGGATATATAATAAATGTATTGAATAAGATTGTAAATTAGGCACTTATTTGTGCCTTAGTTACTTACATATCATGTTTGTCGAATCTTGTCAATTTATTTTTATTTATGTATTATCAATTCTTTCTGTCTTTTTGAATTGTGACATCGGGAGCGGTGCGGTCTGTTTCAGAGAGAGCTCCTTCCGGAGATGGCAAAACCCGTCCATGGCATAGAAACGTCCGTTCGGCTATTGCAAGCAGATGGTATCACGCAACGTGTAACGTGTCAGCGTGTTTTCCGGTTCTGGATTTTTATGAGTATTACAATCAAGCCTGCAGCCAGTGGCAACGCGCCGATTAAGAAAAACAGCCATGTGCGGACACTCATGCCGCCTAGGGTTGGGCCGGGCGGTGGTTCGGGATACTCGAATCCGACGAAAAACATGCCGATTGGTTCGCCGTCAAAAGTCATCAGGTCAAAAGGCACCGGCTCAATATCGAAAGCAGCCGGTTCAAACGGTTCGATGTTACCAGGCATGGCAAAGGACTCGGGTTCGGCAAAGCCCCGCGCCATTGGCGGAAAATCCTCAAACTCCGCAGGCAGTATCAATTCGTCGCTAAATTCAATCGGCAAATCGAATCCGGCCGGCATTATAGGCTCAACCGGCAACCCGTCGTGTATCCGGTTGGCGTCATTAATCAAAAGCCCTCCGGATATCCATACCACGGCCCACAAAACAGCCGCCGCCGCAAAAGCAAAGCGTTTATAAACCAAACGTCGCGCCGCTTGCCGGTTTTTCTCGGCATAGTTTCGCACACCCGCCATCAAATTCTCATGAAAGCCAAAAGGCGGCTCTGACACGGGCAGATTTTGCAATTCATCAATTAACCGGCGATACTCCTCATATTCCGATGCACAAACAGAACATCCCGCCAAATGCTCGGAAACGTCCTCGTCACTCTCCCCGCCGTCATAATATTCCGAAAATAACCCCCGGATATCGTCGCAATCCATGTTTTCTGCCTCCCGATATTTCCTGTGTATAGCAATTTCAATCGAAAACGATGAATCCGAGCGAAAGCCGCGACTGCGTCGGCGGCTGCTTTTGAGCGACGGATGAATCCATTTTCGATGGAATTGTCTATACATATTAGAACGTAGTATTCCCAATTTTGTTCCCAAAACAACAGAATGCCTTTTTTACCGCTTCGAAATGGCCTAAGTGCGCTTGGCGGAAGTTTGCCGGATGGGACTGTGTGAATTGCGAAGCTTTTTGCACTGCATAGCGCAGCAACCACACAGTCCCATCCGGCAAACTGCCGCCAAGCGCGCTTAGGCCACGCACCTTACCTCCAGGGCAAAGTTCCCCATAGCGGAAGGCCGGGGAATTGCTCCAAGTAACGCCAGCGGGTGATTTCGTATTCGTCCTGCATGTGTTCGAGGGGAATGGGCGCGCCGGAAAGCATGTGGGTAACGTCCAAGTGCACCTGGCGCATACGGTCTATATCTTGGGGGCGCAGGTCTGGGGTGGGGCCGGCTTCCACACGGCGCAAAGTTGAAGTGACGGGCATGACGGTAAAACAGCGGCGGTCGCGGGTGGGGTCATGCTGACGTACCCAAATGGGCACATAGGACGCGCCAACCAGCTCTGCCGGGCCGTCTCCGACGCGCTGGAAATCCAAATAGAAAACCGCGCTGGTCTCCCTTGGCTGGGTACGCTGGGCGGAGACGAAATTGGCCATGGAATGGGCAATAAATCCCCGGCGCAACGTGCCATCAGGATTGGTTACATACACAAATTCCGCCGGAAGCAAAGTATGCGGATGATGGTTCATCACAATATCTGCGCCGGCCTCCAGCATAAAATGAAAGGTACGCATCCAGTTTACCCAGCGGGTGTCGTTGCGGTCAAAGGTGTCCCATTGATG
>WQSB01000037.1 GCA_009788085.1 Defluviitaleaceae bacterium | reverse complement strand
GGTTCAGTCATCGCGCAAAAACGCCGCCGACGCAGTCGCGGCTTGCGCTCGACTTCACCGTTCTCGATTGAAATTGCTATAGTTTTGGGGCGGTAAGTATTATGCGGCCGTCTTCGTCCATTTGGACATGCAGCCGGTTATTGTCCAGATTCATCTTGTCAAGCATGGCTTTGGGGATTTGCAAACGGCCGGCGCGGTCAAGCACGGCAAGCTCCACCTGCACGCCGGCTTGGGAACCGGAACCAAAGCTTTCCAAGCCGTCCAGCTTGTCGGCATAACTCATGATTAGCTCGCTGGAGGTTTTGCCGTCGCGAATGGCCACCACCCGCTCCACCTTTTTGGAAACCTCCGGGTCATGGGTGACTATTACCACGGTTGTGCCAAGCTCCTTGTTGACGGCGCGGAACATGTCCATTACCACTTCCGTGGTGCGGGTGTCCACACTGCCGGTGGGTTCGTCCGCCAGCAGCACTGTGGGATGATTGGCCAAAGCCACGGCAAGGGCCGCCCGCTGCTGTTCGCCGCCGGAAAGCTGGCTAAGGCGATGCTTTGCCCTTTTGCCCATGCCCGTAAGCTCAAGCAAATCAAGGGCCCGGGCTTTTTTGTTTTTTATGGGACTGACGGTATTAAACTGCATGGGCATCATTACATTTTCCAAGGCCGAAAGATAGGGAATAAGATTTCTGGCATTATTCTGCCATACAAAACCCACAGTGACGGTTTTATATTCCACCAAATCCTCAAGCTTAAATAAATCCTTGCCATCTACAAAAAGCTTGCCGGCGGAGGGCTTGTCAAGGCCGCCTATCATATTCAGCAAAGTTGACTTGCCGCTTCCGCTATTGCCCACGATGGCCATAATCTCGCCGCGCTCTATGGCCAAGTCCAGCCCCTGCAACGCCAGGACTTCTATGTCCTTGGTCTTATAGATTTTCACCAGGTTTTCCGCAACTATGACATATTTGTCAAAATCGGGGTTTGTGTCAGGATTCATTATAAATCTCTCCGTCCGCAAGCTCATAAACCTTGTCGGCCACGTCCATTAGGCCGGGGTCATGAGTGGTCATGACTATGGTCGCCCCTTCAAGCTCTATTAAATCCTTGAAAATTTTTACGACTTTAAGGCCGGTGGCGGTGTCCAGCTCCGCCGTGGGCTCGTCGGCAAAAATGATTTTGGGCCGGTGGGCAATGGCCCGCGCTATTGCCACGCGCTGCTGCTCCCCACCGGAAAGCTCCGCCGGCATGTGGTACATTCTGGCGGAAAGGCCCACGCGGTCTAAGCAAGATTCAACTCGTTCCTTGCGCTCCTTTGGGGAATACCCGCTCATCCGCAGAATAAACTCCACGTTTTCATAGGCAGACATCATCCCCACCAGGGCAACGGACTGAAATACAAAACCAATCTCCCGGCGGCGCAGGCGGTCACGCTTCTGCTCGGACATTTTGTTAATCGGGGCCCCGCCAAACAGCACATCACCGCTGGTGGGATAGTCCAATGCCCCCATAATATTCATCATAGTGGTCTTTCCGCTGCCGGAACGGCCTTTTAGAATAGTAAGCCGGTTCTCCGCCACGGTTAAATTAAGGCCCTTTAATGCCCAAAACTTACCTTCGCCTACATTGTAAGCCCTCTTTACGTCCTTTGCTTGCATTATAATATTGCTCATGCTTAGTCTTCTCCCAGCTTCAACGCTTGGTCGATGCGGATGCGGGAAATAAACGCAATCAGCAACGCCACGCACAGGACAATCATTATCCCCAGCACCATGTACATATTGGCATAATCGCCAGGCTCCATTACAACCATCAAGGGGATGAGCTGGTCGGAATAAGCCAGCTTAATCAGCGGCACAAACAGCCGCGCACTCACCTCGCCCACTACGGCCCCAATCAGCAAGGCCGTTAGGGTGATAAAAAACTGCTCGTTAATTAGTATCCCCACGATTCCCCTTGTGCCCATGCCCATGGCGCGGAAAATACCAAATTGCAGCATTCTCTCCTTGACGGATAAAATCCAGTAAATCAAAAACCCGGTAAAACAAATCAGCAATGCCGCGATAAAATTCATCGTAAGGGCCCCGTTTGTGCCTTGCAGCAGCGGGTCTTGGCGCATGTCAACAATATTGGCCCAAGTGTCGTTAAAATAGTTAATCCGCAAATCGTTTTCTGCTCGGAAATCATAGAAGAATCGGTTTGTGTCCGTATTGGTGCGCATCCAAACATGGTAGGGCCACACGCCCCACTCTTGAGAGATATAGCCACGGTTGGTGACAATCAAATATTCGTCCCTGTAGATAACACGGCCGTCCGGCAGTTCTTGCCTTATCTGCGGCACAAAGGTGGGCCAGACGTCCGCAAAACCGACAACTACAACGCTTGTTTCACTAAGGATTATCGCGCCTTGTTGTTGGCCATAAAGAGTATAAGTAACATTCCGTGCATGTGAAATATCAACCGTCTGCCCCACTCTGTACCCTAAATCCCTAAAATTGGCGGAAAGAATCGCACCGTTGGGCGTTTGGGACAGTACATTCAGGTATCGGTTAATATGAATCGGCAAAAGGTCGTCCCTGAACCAGATTGTGTCGGCAAAGGTTTGGGGCTCTATGGCCATCATGGTTACACGCTCGCGGGGCTGGCCCTGCCCTGCCCGAATAGGAGTAAGGTTTACCGGTGTCCGCAATACCCGAGTTATGGCCTCTACTTCCTCAAAGCCGGTAAAACGCCTAAAGTCGGGCTCGTCAAAGCGCATCTGTTCTGCGTGACCCATTACAACAGAAAAGGCATTGTTGCGCCAATGCTCGCGGAACACCAAATCCGCGCCGCCAATGAAGCGGACTTCATGCTCTGCGTTAAGGTTAATTGTGCGGGCGGTTTGAGCAGAATATACACCGATTGCAAGGGTGAATACCAAAAACACCATGATAAATTGTTCTTCCCTTGCCGAGCGCGTTACGCGCAAAAGGGACGCATAAATAAACGGCGGCCACCAACGCTTGCCCAGAATAAAAATAAGCTTGACAAAATAGGGAAAAATTCGTAGACAGAACAAACCCAGCCCAATCATAAACAAGGACGAGAGCAGAAATAACATAGGGTCAATCCAGTCTATGACCACCGTTGTCTCTTCAATAAGTTCTTGCTGGATATTAAAATTGTAAACCCCATAAATGGCCGCCCCAAGGCAAATAACATCCAAAAAAAATCTTTGCCACAGGGGCTTTTGAAGGGCTTGTGCTTTTCCGCGCTTATGGTCTGTTATATCAATGCGGGAGAAGCCGATTACGGGCAAAAACATAACAAGGAAGGAAAAGGCAAACGCCAGCCCCCCGAATAAAATTGCCTGAGACGAAAGCTCTACCATCAGAGGGGCGCGCTGCACCAGCTCCAAAAAGCCGCTTGAGGCCCCAAGCATCTGACACACAAACCTACCAAAAACAATCCCGGTGGGGAACGCGATTATTCCCACAAAAAGGCTCTGCATGATATATAACATGAAAATTTGCTTGCGGCTGACTCCACGGCTTTTAAGCACGGATATATCGTTTTGCTCCAGCTGTAAAATTTTGCGGCTTACAACATAGATATAAAAGGCCAGCAACAAGTAAAGAGGTATCTGCAAAATCAACAATGTAATATTAAACCCGTCAACCCGGGCGGCGTGGGCATAAATCGCGCCGTAGAAATTCTCGTCAAAATCCCACCATATATGTTCGTCAAAAAATTCCCGCTGGCTTGTAATCCCGTTCATGTAAAGGTCTGACCGGGCGGCGGACATGGCCTCAAAATCATGAATATTAATCCAAGTAACCACCATATTGTACCCATTATGATAATTGGGCAAAAATCTTTCACGTATAAGATTGTGGGAAATAAGCAGGTCATTGTTTGTGCCAAAACCCACTTCCGACCAGAAGGGGGTAGCTTCTGCCGGAATCCTGAAAATCCCCACCACACGCACATACAGGTTCAAATCGTCGTCATAGACCTGGGGTGCGGACAGCAGCTCGTAATAAAGTATGTCTTGGTTAAACAATGTCATTTCCAAGGCAAGGGCTTCTATTACATTGCCTTCCACCATTTCCTCCGAGGGCATCCGCCCGTACACAATTTCAATATTTTCAAACGCGCCCCCGATGCCCCACAGGTTTGTAATACGCGCCGGAACATGGTTTGACCTTGGCTCGGCAGGGAACAAACGCCATGCCCCCATGCGATAGGTCTGTATGGTTTCCGCCACGGGAACAGCCAGCGCGTCCATTGCCCGGGGCAATGCGGCACCACGGGTCATCAAATAAATATTATAGCTTTCAACCACCACACTCATGGAATAACTCAAGCGGCTTACCGCCGGGAAGCGGAGTTCGTTAATTTGGACCAAGCGCATTTCCTGATGAAGCATCCGGGTCATTGTGGCCATGGAGTACATCGGGGCGGCAGCAGCAATCCCAATCAACAGAATATTGCCCGTTATAAGGCATAACATCAGCCATTTGTTTTTCAGCATTTTTTTTAATAAGAAACCAATCATTGCAGAATCACCTTCTGTCCAACTTCCAAGCCGGAGAGTATGTGAAAATACCGCCCCGACCGTTCGAGGCCCATTTCCGGCCCGGTAAACTCATGATGGCCAAGGGTAATAAAGCGTCTGGTGCTTACCCCATTGTCATATAAAAGCACATAGGGCCTAAGGGGTGCTAATCCGTCAAAGCGCACGGCCCTTTGGGGCAAAACCATTGCGTTGCTGAACATATGCCATGTAGGATGAATGTGAAAATTAAGCCGTGTAAAGCGCAGCCAATCATTGTCTACAGCGTACAAAAGACGCTCTATATCAGATGGGTCTACCGGTTCAAGCATATACCATAATTCCCGGGGCCGCCCTCCCGCAAAGGGGTCGCTTGCGACACGCACATAAAACTCAAAAGCGGGGCTTACCACCGCCATGGGAAATACATCGCCGTAACGCAGAACATGCCCTTGCTCATGCTCGGCAAGGGCGGTTCGTCCTACCCCCAATCCGACGGAAATACCCATCATCATGTCAGATAAATCCTGAACCACAACAATTACATGACTCTCCCGGATAGGGTCCCCATGTGAGACAGGCATTCGGGCGGTTACAAGGCCGTCAAAGGGGGCAATCAGTCGCTCCCCGGCAAGGCGGCTTTCCATTTCAAGAACATCTTCCCTCATGTTTTGCAACCGCTGACGGCTTTCAAAAACAAAACTTTCATAAGACTGCTCCTGCATAAGAATCATAAGGGCATAACGCTCACGTTCACCAGCGGGGGCCTCAAACATAGCTTGCCGTGTACGCTCTATTTCGCCTTGGCGACGGGCGCGCTCGGCGGGGATGTCATTTTGCTCAAACCTGTTTAAATCATTACGGGCTTGGCGGTGCTGGGCGAGAAATATTTCCGTCGGCTCATACCATGCCGACGCAAGCACCTCCCCGGCACTTACCAATTGCCCAATCTCCACATACAGCTCGCTAAAAAAACTTCTTTCCACGTATTCAAAGAACAAACCCCTATGACTGAACCCCACAAAGGCCGACAAGTTGTATGTTCTTATTATGTCAACCGCTTGAACGGTTTCCATTTCCTGCTCCACAAAAAGTGTCACCGCTTCGGCAAGCTCAATAATCATGCCGTCATAAATCGCCAAGGCCAGTGCCTCATAGGAGTCAATGGCGTAATTTGCCCTTTGCACAGGCGGTTCCGGATATTCATCGTATTCATCATAGTCATCCCCGCAGGCGGCAAAAAACAAAAGGACGGCAATGAGTATTTTCAGCAAAAAAATTTTTTTAGCGTACAACGATTTCATCCCCTTCCTCCAAGCCGTCCAAAATCTGGACAAAGGTGTCGGTTCTGTCGCCCACCTGCACAAGGGTCCTTACAGGTTCGCCGTTTTCCATACGATATATAAAGGAACCCTCGGGAAGCACCGTTAATGCATTAACGGGGGCCCGCAGGGCATCGGGGATATCAACCGTATAGAACAAAATTGAGGCATAAGCCCCAAGGCCCGGCATATGTCCGTCAGCGGGCAAAATTTCAAAACGCCAGTCCACCGGTTGCCCCTCGTGAATACGAAAGGCTATTTCAAACTCTGTGGCCATGGGAGTATAAATCAATTCATGTACTCGCCCCTCAATATGGGCCTCGATTCGGGGGGCCCTGGGCAGTATGAACAAATTAACACCCAAGTATTCCACAAAAATATCCTGACTGGGGGATAAATACATCGCGGAGATTTCGGTATTCAAGAACCTTCCATACCAAGTGTCATGGGTAATAATACCCGCAGCCGGGGCCCGCAGCTCTGTTTGTGCCATATCGCGGCGAAGCTCCTGTAAATAACGCCGGGCATTGTTAATATCTCTGTTGAGTATGTCCATTTCGTGATTATGCAAAATCTCTGCCCTATCCATTTGCGCATCGTCGGCCCCGTCCAGCTGCATCATAGTCATGGAAATCATAAACCGCTCCGTTTCCAGCTGACGAAAGCGCGTCCGGTTTGCAATGAACTCCTCCTGATTTTCGATTCGCTCCGCGATAGCATCCGAATCAAGCCGTGCAAGCAACTGCCCCGCCACAACGCTTGCCCCGGGCATAGCATACACCTCGTATACCCACCCGTGGGTTTCAAAGAACAAAGGCTCCCATGCCACCCGCACAGCCCCGCTTCTCATAGAAATTTGCTCCATCGGGCCACGGGTAACAAAGCATGTACTTATATCCGCGTGAGGGTCAACAAAACCAATAGGCTCCAGAATCTGCGGACCGGCCATATGCCCCACGGCGGCGGCATGGGATGCGCATGCGGACAAAACAGCCCCGCACAAAATAATCAAAAAAATTAAAAAAATTTTTCTCATAGGACAATCAGCTCCCCTTCCTCAAGTCCGCTGACAATCTCGATATAATTATGGTCTGCAACCCCCGTCTCAACCCATCTAAGTCTGCGCATGTCATTTTCTAATACATATACAAAGGTTCGTTCCCCTACGGTGTTTACTGCTCTGCGGGGGATTTTTATTACATCTCTGGCTTCGGCGTAAATATTCGTAACAGCACCGGTGGTATTGGGCAAAAACACAACCGGGTCGCCGCCGACAACAACAAATAAAGCCTGTGTAGGGCCTAAAACAGGCAATTCGAAATCAGTGGCGTCGGGGTCAAGCTTTTCCAAAATCACGGTATGACGCCCGTCGCCTTGCAGAACCATCATTTCCAGCCGGTCGCCGGGTAACATAGCCGCAGCGGCTATGTGATTCGCCCTGAAAATATATTCTTCCTGGCTGGAAATCGTAGCCACCCTACCTGATAAAGTTGATGTCAAATCCTCGGTTAATTCCATGACCTGCCTTACCGTGCCCGCTGTTTCCGCCCGGGCGTTAAGAGTTTCGTCCTGACGGTTAAGATAGGCCAGCACAGCCTGAACAACACCCAGCTGCCCTTGCAATTCCTCGCGCTGGGCCCCGTAGCGGGAATCATCCATGGGAATCCCCGTTGCCTCCGCCATTCTGCGGCTGTTTTCCCGCAAAGCTGCGTTTTGGGACAGAGCGAGGTTAAGCACTGCGGCCTCCCGGTTCATTTCTTCAAGCTGCTCGTCCAGCCCTTCCTGATATAATCTGGCAATTATATCCCCCGGGCGAACCTCGTCCCCCACGGATACAAAAATATTAGCCACAGGCAAACCGGCAACAGAAAAGAAAACCGACTCATAAGCAAGCAGCAAATTCTGCATAGAAAACCCGGCCGTAAGCTCAACATCCCCACGGCCTGCGGGGGCTGTTGACCAAGGCGAAAATTCCAACACTTCAATATAAAAGACCGGCGGTGGCAATGCTTCTTCCACGGGAAGCATTGCACACCCGGTAAGCAAAATCAAAAAGCATATCAGAGCAAGAAATTTTTTATTCACAAAGACCGCTCCTTTATACAAGGCCCAATCGTTCGGCCCATATTCTGGGCATCCAAATTTCCAAATCCGCCCCTGTGCCTGCGGTAATGATAATTTCGGAATTGGTTGTCAGGCTAATGGGGCCAAACATTGGTGCGTTGGCGGCAGGGGCTTCGTTATTCCTTAGCTGGTTAATCTCTGTCCGGACACGCACAAGCTCTGCGGATAACTCCTGTTGAAGAGCAATATAAAACGAATCATCCACATGTATAGGCTCCTCCAGGGCCGCCACAAGAGATAAGAGCTGGTGGTGCTGCCGATTAACCTGGCTGATGCGGTTATTCAGACGTGTTTCCTCGCGGATAGCCGCTTCAAGTGCCTCATCGGCTCTTGGAGCCCCCCACGCAAAGCGCAGAGTATATCTTGCCCCGCCAACCGCGCTGTTGTTGGACAGATAGAAGTTTTCATTTGTCCTATTGGTAATCCTGAGCCTCTCGCCGGGGCTGAGGGTAAAACGATGCAAGGGCAATTCTGCTGGGGTTATGTCAAAATACAACCCGTACCATTCATACGGAATCACAAAGGATATAACCTGCCCCCGGGCGGGTGATATCACTAAACGCTCCTCGAGGGGCAGGCTGTTCAAACGTGTGCTACTCTCGCCGTAGCCGTATAATTCAAATAGTCTGTGTCTGCTTTGCCGCTGATTGGTATGAAGATATTCAAAAAGGCTTCCGGCAAAACGTCCGCTTTCATGCTCCACCGCAAACTCATGATGAAAACGGCGGTCGATATTATCAATTTGAAGGGCATATCCCTCTTCGAGGATATATCTGAAAAGGGCAGGGGTTTCCGACGCTGTCATAATCAGGCCGGTTTCGCGCCATATCATGGGTGCGTAAAACACCACCGGCTCATCACCGGGGTTTGTAACACGCAGCTTTTCGCCGTATCCAAGCAATAAGCGGCCAAAGTCCCTGCGGCCGAAATCGACCAGTCCCCCGTCATGCCACAGCACAAAATCCAAATAAATATCGTCTTCCGAAACGGCCCGTTTATAAACGTCGTCCACACCCTCAATTACCGCCGACGCACCCGGCGCAAGATAATACCGGAACAGCGCGGGATAACCTGGCTCCACCGAAATAACAGGGTTTTCCGGGAAGTTTACGGCCAAACCATAACCGACCCCGGCCGTAAGCGTAAGCTCGGCCCCGGCGGGGATGCTAATGCGTCCGGCACTGCCCTCGCGGATAAAGGTCACTTCGCCGTTGTGCCGCAAAACCATGTCATATTCAAACTCGGCGTAGAATTCGCCCTCTTCCGCCGAAAGGCCCCGAATATAAATCGCGTGGGCCCGGGTGGTTTCGTAGTTTTTAATCCGCAAGGAATATCCCGGCGCAAGGGCATAGTACAACGGTATACTCACGCCCAAATCAATATCCAGATAATTCAGCCATGTATAAGGAAAAATTAATTTCGCGTTCGCCAGAGGCGTAATAGTAATATCATGATTGGGCCGCAGAAGAATTTCATTGCCGGAAACGGTGCCGTAACCGGCCACATGCCCGTCCCTGCCCCGGGTAACAAAATCATACCGGAAAACCAAGCCGCTATAATACGGCTCGACAATCAAAGGAAGAGGGTCGCGGCCAAGATTGGCAAAAAAGTACACGGCCCCCGCCTCCAAGGGATGGATTAACAAAGCCGGGTGCTCCACAAATCCAGAGCGCAACCGGGTGGAGTACCACGCAGCGGGAAAATACAGGGTCAAATCCCCGTCAGGAGTAACAAAAACAGTGCCGCCTCCGACAATGCTTAGGCGGGCAAGGCGCGAATCTTGATTGATGCTATGTACTGCGCCAAAGGGGTCTGTGATTAATAAATCGAAATAGGAATCCTGATTTGTCCTGATATTTAAAGCAGATGCCCATGTACTGTCCAAAGTGGCGGTTTGCCCCGCAGACAAATCAATTTGCCTAAGCACGGAGCCTTCCGACTCATAAAGCCTTAGCCGCGCCGTGTCAAAGGTAACGGACATAGGGGCCAAGGGCGTAATGGCCGTGCGCCCGGCCACGGAAACCCACCAGCGGGCAAAACCAAAATTCGTTATCTCGTTTTCGCTGTTAATCTCAACAAACTCATAACGCGCTCCATCCGCAGTTCTCACATGAGAGATAACCCAAGGTTCAACGCTGACAAATTCATAAGTGCGTCCCGGCTGCAAAGTCCGGCTGGTTTGCGATGCCCACGCCGTAACAGGTGCAAGCAATATCACCAACAACACACAGCCGACAAACAAGGTAAAACCTTTCATCATGCCAAGCCCTCCCTGCGATTTATATTTTAACCGCCACTATGCCAGCAAACCGTGTAAAAGTCAAGGGCAAATTTTAGGTCACTCACGTGAGTCTAATTTGGGGTGGGCTATACGGTTTGACATATAGCATTTTCAGCTAAAACGTCTATAGTGCCGCCGGTACGGCCTGTTTGAATTCCTCAATATTCTTTTTAATTACATCAAGGGCGGCTCGCCAGAAGCTGATGTCTTCCACGTCGATTCCCAGCAAAGCGCAGCAGTCTTTTACATACATTTTGCCGGTGGCGCGCAGGAAATTATTGTACTTGGCTTCAAAGGAGCCGGGGTCGTCGGTGTAAATTTTATACAGCCCATTGGCCAGCAGAAGCCCGAAAGCATAGGGGAAATTGTAATAGCTTTCGTCCGCGTCGTAGTAATGGGGCTTTATCAGCCACATATAGGGATGAAGGTAGTCTGGGTGAAGGCCGTCGCCATAGGTTGCACGCTGGGATTTTTTCATTAGCTTTTTTAACTCTTTGACGGTAAGGGGATGGTCTAGCCGGGTGTCGAAAACTTCCTTTTCAAACAGGAAGCGGGAATAGATGTCTATGATTGTGCCGGTGGCTTCTTGCAGGCTGTTTTCCAGAAGTTGCAGCTTCTCTTGACCTTCAAGTGTTTCCAGCGCGGCGTTGGTTACTACGATTTCGCAGAAAGTGGAGGCCGTTTCCGCCAAGGGCATGGGCTCATCCGTATTCAGATACCTTTCGTTCATTAATTGCATATTGTGATAACCATGCCCCAGCTCGTGTGCCAGTGTTATGGCGTCGGACAAATTGCCGCCAAAGTTTAGCAGTATCCGGAACTGATTGACCGCATAAATTCTGCCGCAGTACGCGCCGTCTACTTTTCCCTCCCGGGGGTAAACATCTATCCATTGCTCGTCAAAGGCCTGCTGGGCCACTTGTGCCATGGCGGGGGAGAATTTTGCGAAATTTTCCAATACGAATTTCTTTGCATCTTCGTAAGTGAAGTCTTTTTTTGCGGAATTGCCAACGGGGGCGTAGAGGTCGTAGAAAGGTAGGCCCTTCAACGATTCAGAGTTGAGATATCTCGCCTTGGCTTTTAAGTAATCCCGGAAGTATTCGATATTTTCGTCTATGGCCGCGAACATGGCGTCCAAAGTTTTCTGTGTCAGGCCGCTTTCGAAAAGGGTCTGCTCCAGCGGGCCGGCAAAGTGACGCTTGCGGCAGGTTAGGTTTACCTCGCCCTTGATGCCGTTTAACGCGGCGGCGCAAGATTCCGCTATTTTTCGATAGGCGGACAGCTCGGCCTTGTAAGCGGCCTTGCGTACTTTTGCGTTCGGGTTGTAGGCCAAGTTGCGGCAGTCGGTGATATTGATTTTGCGAATTTTATCTTTAATTGGGTCTTTGTACTTGCATACCAGGTTGGCGGTCAGTTCCTCGTGCAGTAACGCCCACGCGCTTGAGCCTGTCGCAGCCAATTGCGTCGCAAGAGTCTCTTCTTCTTCAGACATCAGATGAGCGTGTTCCTCTATCATGACGCGCATTTTAAAGATGTAATCTTCCAGCCCATGGGCTTTTGCAAGCTCTTCAATGTCCTTCTCGTGTTTGGCCAAAAACGCCGACAGTCGCACTTCCGTGGGGCGTCCTTCCGCCGTTCGGGTTTCAAGCAAATATTCGTACTTGGATGCGTCCTCATCCTCCGTGTTGGTGCTTGCGACATATCCAATGTAGGAACCCAGGCGGTCAGCCGTAATGCAATAATCCTCATACATCAGAATCAATTCCACCGCTTGGGCAAAGTCCGTAAGTTTTGCCGACAGGCCGTTCATTTCTTCTATCCGGTCTTTCAGGCCTTCGAAATCCGCAAGGAATTCCGGCGAGTCAAAACCCGTATAAATATCGTCAAGATTCCATTTGTCAGACATAGTGTGCATAAAATTACCCCCGTTGATAGTTTTTAAATATCATATCAACGGAGGTATGCAGTCTGCAACATAATTTTCAGGTATAGCTATATATTATCCTACAATTCCTTTTTTTCTGTATACGAGGGCAAATACAATGCTAATAACCGCGATATTTGCCCATATTATAGCGAAGGACTGCCAAAGAGGCGTGTCGGTAACACCGAAATTGAGATAATCCGCTATTAAATTAAGATGCTGTGTGTAGAACACATGGTAGAATCTTGCAACGCCATCATTCATTTGGGCGAAGATGGGGCCGAAGCCAAGTACCAATGCAAGAGGCATGGACAGCCCGGCGGCGGATTGCACATTGCCGCACAGAATACCCACAGCCGCACCCAGCACAATTGAGCCTACTACTGCGGACATCATCGCGCCCATGAAGATGAGCATTTCCATTCCAAAGAATGACCCAACCAGCGTAAAGGCCAGTGACGAGAAGAAGCTTAGGAAAAATACCACGCCGCCCACGCCAATAAGGTACGAGCTGGGTTTCACACCAGCCATGGACAGGAAACGCAGGCTTTTGCGCTCGATGTCATCGGCGATAACGGCCGCTACTATGGGAATCAGCCCCATTCCGGCGAAAATTGTTGCCTGCATAGTCACCATATTTGGCATGGCGGTTATCATTTCCCGCACCAATTCGTCCAATAGATATTGGGGCAATGGCAATGCAGCAAAATCCGAAACCATGTCGTCCTGGCCCATCATTGCAAGCATCGCCCATGCCAGCAGCGGGAAGATAATAAATTGTATGAGGGACTCGGGGTTTGCCCCCGTAGCTTTTAATTGCTTTTTAAAAATAGCTTTGGTTGCTTTCATTTTAATCCACCCCCTGTGAGTTTTACAAATACGCCTTCAAGGTCCTGTACCGTTTTCATTGAGTCATGCTTTTGGCAAATATCCTTAGGCGGGCCCTCTTCGATTATTTTCCCGTTGTATAACATAACCACGCGGTCGCAAAGATTTGTTGCCTCTTCCATGTTGTGTGTGGTGAGGAAAATGGTGCTGCCGGCTTCCCGCAGGTCGCGGATTAGCTGGTAAATGCCTCGTGCTGTGACAGGGTCCAACGCGCTGGTGGGCTCGTCAAGGAACAGTATTTTTGGCTTGTGCAGAAGTGCGCGGGCCAGCACCAGCCGCTGACGCATACCTTTTGACAGGTCGGTTACTTTTGTTTTAGCGGCTTCTGTCAGCCCCACCTTTTCCAGAACATCCATCGTGTGAGAACGGGGGATGCCGTAGATTTCCTCAAAGACAATGAGATTATCCATCACCGAAAGCTGCACGAACAGCCCGTCATGCTCTAACATCAAGCCGATTTCGCTGCTGCTTACGGCAACATGGCATTCACCGCTGTCTGCGGCAATTTGTTTTGTCAGGATATTGATAATCGTCGTCTTACCCGCGCCCGACGGGCCCAGCATCCCAAAGATTTCGCCCTGTTGAGTCTCGAATGTAACACCCTTGAGCACCTTATTTTCCCCAAAGGATTTTTCTACATTGGTCATGCTTACGCTAATCATATTACATATCCCCTTTCAATCCCTGATTGGTATGATAAATTTCCAGTGCTCGCTCCATAAAATTGCGTACCGCCCGTATCTCATTGCTTCCTTGCCTAAGACCGCTTGCTTTTTCCGATTGTTCGTTCATTTTACGCATCTTTTCCGGGTCGCCGCCCGAGAGCTCTACAAGGGCTTGCCACAATTTACCGGCAAAAGCTTGCCCCCTTTCGCTTCCGGGGCTCTCTGCCAAAAGCCCCACCGCTTCCTCATATAAATCTCTGAGTTTGCCTTTACTGTCTTGACCGCTAAGATAAACTTCCGATGCCCGCATCATAAAATTATATACCGCAGCTCGCTCCTCATTGTTTTCTTTTTCAAGGCTACTTGCTTTATCCATTTGTTCATTCAATTTACGCATCATTTCTTGGTCGCCGCCCGAGAGCTCTACAACTGTTTGCCACAATTTACCGGCAAAAGCTTGCCCCCTTTCGCTTTCGGGGGCTTCCGCCAGAAGCCCGGACGCCTCCTTATATAAATCGTTTAAGGTGGCTGCCATTAAAGCGGTTTTTTCACGGCCGATACGCTCCCGAAACATATCCATCGTTTCATCGTCAAAGTGTTTAATCAGCCTGTATCTGTCGTTTTTCACTTGTAAATTTAAAAGAATATCCGCATATTTCTTAAAATTTACCGTTTCCATTTGGGCGATTTCCGCGCTCAACGCTTCCATCGCGTCAAGGGATTCCGTTAAAGCATCAATTTTCTTGCGGACTTGGGCGGCTTGCTCCGTTATCATTCCCCTAACATCCGCCGGCGTGTCAAGCTGTGTAAGCCGCTTTTTTATTTCACTAAGAGGAAGTCCCAACTGCTTCATCATAAGGATTTGTATTAGCCTAACCATGTCCTTGTCGCTGTAGAGCCTAAACCCTCCGTCGCTTTCGGCAGAAGGCAGCAGTAAGCCTTCCTCGTCGTAATATTTCAGGGTGCGGACGGTAACGCCTGCTTTCTTGGCCATTTCACCGATTCGCATGTACCCCTTTGGTATTGCACGGTATTTTTCCATTTGCCCGACCTCCTGAATGATATTATAGACCAGTACGTTTACGTTCCAGTCAAGAGCTTTTTAAAGAAAATTTTTGGCAAAAAAGCCCCATCTACACATCGACCGTGAAAATGGGGCTTTCATGCTATATTTGAATTTCTTATATCGGAGGCAATTAAGATTTCAGACTGAACAAATGCGCTCATCTTCCTACAGGCTGAAAGAAGCATATCCTCCTTCATGCCCCATCACCTCTCCGGTCGCCCAGCAAGGCATTATATGGTGATAGGAGATAAGGAAACTTAATTTATGCCCGGAAATGCGGCATTATTGGGGCTGCCGCTCGCAACTTTGCAATTGATTCGCGCTGGTTCTTCTTCCTCTGACATCATGTGATATAGTGCAACAAATTAGTTGTAAAGTCTTATGGGTGCATTTCCCAGTAATCGTGAAATAGTGTTTTGGTTGTCCATTTACCTCCCACCAATACTTGACTATAAATTAGTACAGTATATTGGCGAAAATTCAAAAAATGTCCGCAGGACAAGGATTTGCGGGTGGCTTATTTTTAATCTATATAAACATGTACATATATGATATACTGCCCACCGGACGGTGATGTAATGTTATCTGAAGTGAACCCAACCAAGGAAATGGACGGCAAGGAATATAAAGAAACGCTCTATCGGCTGGAGGATGAGCTGACGGATTTGCAGCAAAAGGTGATTCTGGCGGGATTGCCGGTGGTAATCGTATTCGAAGGCTGGAGCGCGTCGGGCAAAGGCACCCATATATCGCGGCTGGTGAATCCTCTTGACCCGCGGCATTTTGACGTGCGCACAACGGGTAAAATGAACGAGGAAAAGCAGATGCGCCCGTTTTTGTGGAGCTATTGGACGTACCTGCCGCCCAAAGGCCAGATAGTAATATTGGACAAATCATGGCATAGGCTGATTTTGCCTACGGTTCGTGGTGATTGGGGCTTGAGCAACATGGAAGCTCACGGCTTTTACTTTGACGTAAACGCTTTCGAGCGTCAGCTGGCCGACGACGGATATCTTATAATCAAATTATTTTTACACATCAGCAAGGGAGAGCAACGGCGGCGGTTTAAGGCATTGGAAAAAGACCCGACGACGGCATGGCGAATCCAAGAACACGACTGGAAGCAAAACGAAAATTATGAGCAAGACCTGCGCCAATTCGAAAAGATGATGCGGATGACCAGCACAGAAGCCAATCCTTGGCATGTAATAGAATCCAACGACAAACGCTTTGCCACCTGCAAAATAATGCGCACAATAATAGAAGCCATCGAAAGCCGTTTGAAAACTCCGGTGAAGCCGCTGAAAGCTGACATCCCCGATAATATTCCAAGGTTCTTGCGGAGCGTCGCGCCGGACGAGAAAATAAGCCATTCCGAGTACAAAGATGCCCTTGAATACTACCAAGAGCGCATGAAAAAGCTGGGCAACAAAATGTTTGCCAAGAGGCGTTCGGCAGTGGTGGTCTACGAGGGCTGGGACGCGGCGGGCAAGGGCGGCACGATTAAGCGTCTGACCTCCGAGCTGGACCCGCGATGCTATGCCGTGGTGCCCATAGCCGCGCCGCGCCCGCAGGAAATCTTGCGGCATTATCTGTGGAGGTTCATGGTGAAAATGCCCAAGGACGGCCATCTGACTATTTTTGACCGCTCTTGGTACGGCCGTGTTTTGATTGAGCGCGTGGACGAGCTTACCCCCGAGCCTGTTTGGCGGCGCGCCTACCGCGAAATCAACGAAATGGAGCAGCATCTTGTGGGCCATGGCACGGTGATTCTAAAATTCTGGATGCATATCGACAAGGACGAGCAGATGTGCCGCTTCGAAAGCCGTCAGAGCGACCCGCTAAAGCGGCACAAGCTTACCGAGGAGGACTGGCGCAACCGCGAAAAATGGGATTTATATGAGGAGGCCGTGGACGAAATGCTTTTGCGTACGCACACGTCCCACGCGCCATGGATAATAGTGGAGTCCAACAGTAAAAAGTACGCGCGAATCAAGGTGCTTCAAACCGTAACCGACGCTTTGGACGACGCCCTGCGATGAACCCCCACGAGAATCACCGCAAGCGAATGCGCCGACGGTATATAAAACAAGGCTTCGAAAGCTTCGCCGACCACGAGGTGCTGGAGTTTCTACTATTTTATTGCTATCCCCGCCGCGATACCAACGAAATCGCCCACCGCATGATTAAGGAATTCGGCTCGCTGCACAATTTATTGGAATCTGATGTAGCCACCATAATGAAAAAGCTAAACTGCACGGAAAATATCGCGGTTTTTCTAAACATGCTGCCAAAGGCAGCCAACCGTTATTTCCGCAACAAATGGGGCGAGGGGGCAATTTTGGACAACGAAAAAACCGCCGGGGAATACACTATCGACCTTTTTGTGGGTCACACCGTCGAGATGTTCTATGTGCTGTGTCTGGACAAGAAATTCCGGATAATCAACGCTGTTATGATTTCCGAAGGCACCGTGGACGAATCCGCCGTATATCCCCGGGAAATCGTGGGCGCGGCCATCCAAAATAACGCCGCCTATATTATCCTTACTCACAACCATCCCGGCGGAACCCTGCGCCCCTCCCGGGGCGACCTGGAAGTCACCCGCCGCGTAGTAGACGGCCTACAGTTCTTAAATCTAACGGTTGTTGACCATATCATTGTCGCCGGAGATACATACTATTCTTTTGCTGCCCGGAAGCAGTTAGTGAATGGATATGTATAAAAGACCACATGTATTCAGACACTCAATTAACAATGTCGTATATCTAAACGACAAATAAAGAGGAGGATTTACCATGACTAAGAGGCTTTATAAATCCCAGACCAACAAAACCATCAGCGGCGTATGCGGCGGTATAGGCGAATATTTCAACGCAGACCCAAGCCTTATCCGCATCCTTTGGGTGTTGGCAACACTTTTCACCGGCGGTATGCCCGGAATTATTGCATACATCGCCTGCGCCATAATTCTGCCCGAGGGCACAAACACCGCGCCCCCAAGCGACTATCACGGGCCCCATTCGAATTAATTCACTAGACAAAGGAATCTGCCTAAGGTGAACCAAAGTTTTTACAGCGGCAATCATAGCGGCTATTATGTCCTTTGATTGCCGTTTTTGTATACTGCTTTTCGGAGGAAAAAGGTTGGGTAACTTCTCAAAGCGTAATACAGGATAAGCGTCCGAACAAGCGTGTTTACTCCATAACCGAAATTGGGCGCAGGGCTTTTGTAGAATGGCTGCATGAGAGCGCGCCATTATTTGAAAACCCGCATGAGCCTTTGTTAATGCGAGTGTTTTTTGGAGCGAATGCGCCGGAAGTTACATTGGAGTTGTTAAAAAGCTGCAGGGATATGTGCCTTGAAAGTTTAGAAGGACAGTTTGCAAACAACCAAGCGGATATTGATAATTATACTTCTGAAAGCCATGATGCAAAAAAAGATAGTAGGTACTGGCAAATGGCAGCGGATTTTGGAACTGCCTATGCTAAGACCGTGGCTACATGGGCGCAAGAGTGCATAGATAAATTAGAAATTCATTGTGAGGGGGAAAAATAGATGTTGCACGCCATTTTATTAGTTTCGCTTGCACCTTTCGTTGTGGCTTTTACAGAGATTACGTTTGCGGATATTGGATTTACGCTCCTGGCTTTTCAATTGAACCCCATAGCAATTATCCTCATATTTGTGGTGGCAATACATTTTTTAACAGATTTCGCTAATGCCTTTGAGTATTCGGACGAGGTGCCACTATGAAAACCTTAAAGCGTGTTTTGATTGTCGAGGATGACACGATTATCGCGTCTGGGCTTGTCTATGCCCTTGAGCAAGAGGGTTATGATGTTGTTCACAGTAAAAATGTCAGTGAGGCCGCGATTACAATTTCAAACGGGGCTTTTGACCTCGCGCTCCTTGATATGCAGCTGCCCGACGGCACGGGCTTTGATGTAAGGGAAAAAATCAAAACCGATACCGCGGTCATATTTTTAACCGTTGTTGACGACGAGGGTAATATCGTCCGTGCTTTTGAAGGAGGCGCGGATGATTACATTACAAAGCCCTTTCGTCTGCGGGAGCTGCTTGCCAGAGTTAAGCGTACCCTTGGCAAAAAAGACAAAAGCAACGGCGCGGGCCGCCCGCTTTTAATGATTGGAAACGTGACAATCGACACAGCGGCGGGGAAAGCATATACCGGCAAAGCATTACTTGACCTTACCGCCCTCGAATACCGCTTGCTTTTGACCTTCGCACAAAATAAGGGACAAATGCTTTCACGTTCACAAATCCTGGAAAGTATTTGGGATTCTGCGGGCAATTTTGTCGAGGACAATACACTCACCGCATATATCAAGCGTCTGCGAGAAAAACTTGGAGACGCTTTAAATATTGAAACCGTGAGGGGGCTTGGTTATCGTGTGGATTAGCAAGCGCGAAATAAAGGAGCTGTCCGCTAATATCCGCAGAATTATAGACGGACAGGCCGTTGACCTGCGCGATAACCGCGAGGGTATTTGGTGTATATTAAAAAATGATATACACACCCTTGCGAGCCAAAAAAATGAACAGGTAGACGCGCTGCAAAATGAGCGTGACTTGATGCGCGATATTCTTACGAATATTTCGCACCAGCTTAAAACGCCCATTACCTCCATGATGATTATGGCCGACTTGCTTGAAAACGCTCTCGCGGCGGATATTCTCGCAGGGGACGCTCCGCCGTTGCCGCCGGATAAGCAAGCGGAGTTTCTTTCCAATATAAAAATAGGCCTTATCCGTATGGAATGGCTTGTTTCCGCGTTTCTTAAAATGGCAAGGCTTGACGCTGGTGTGGTAGACTTTTCAAAGGAGCGCGTTCAGGCAAGCGAGTTGATAAACCTCGCGCTGGAACCCCTGAAAATAATGCTGGATATAAAAAATCAATATATAAAGCATTCCTGTGAGACAGAACTAACCTGTGACAAAAGATGGACCGCCGAGGCTTTGACGAACATTATTAAAAACGCTTCGGAATATTCACCGGCCGGAGGGAAAATTCACATAGAATCCGGCACCAACCCCATTTGCGGATGGATTTCCGTCACCGACAGCGGAGCGGGCATAGCTTTCGCAAAAATCACAGACCTGTTTAAACGATTCGAGGGCTCGAGGAGCGAAAAGGGTTACGGTATCGGTTTACCCCTTGCCCTCGCCATTATGCGGGGCCAGGACGGCGACATAGAAGTAAGGGGAGGGGGCTCCTCCGGTGCAGGCAATAACTCCGGTGCGACATTCATTTTGAAATTTTATAAATAATCGCGCTTTCTGACAAAATTGTCACTTTCACCGGCCAAACAGTCACCGAAAATTCACTTTGGGTTGATAGAATGCTTTCCGAAGCCGCAAAAGGCGGCCCCCGCAGCGTAGCGAGGAAGCGTAGGCCGGATTCATTCCGGCGGTCGCGGCGGGGTAGATGGAGGGTACAAGAGTGGAAATTCTACAAGTCAAAAATTTGCAAAAAACATACGGGAAGAGAGATACAACCGTCACGGCTTTGGGTGGGGTTAGCTTCAGTGTGGATAAAGGGGAGTTTGTGGCCATTATCGGGGCGTCCGGTTCCGGCAAGTCTACCCTTATGCATTTAATCGGCGGCGTTGACCGCCCGACATCGGGAAGCGTTACGGTTGACGGCAAGGTTATCTATGAATCAAACGAAAGCGAGCTGGCAATTTTCCGCCGCAGAAACATCGGACTTATTTATCAGTTTTACAATCTTATTCCGACCCTTACCGCAGAGGAAAATATTATGCTGCCGCGCCTGCTGGACAACCGCAAGCCGGACGCCAAAAAGTTAAAAACTATTCTTGAAACCATTGGGCTGACCGACCGGGCAAAGCATTTGCCAAGCGAGCTTTCCGGCGGCCAGCAGCAGCGCGTGTCCATCGGCAGGGCGTTAATCAACGACCCCGCGCTGATTCTTGCCGACGAACCCACGGGAAATCTTGACAGCAAATCAAGC
>WQSB01000036.1 GCA_009788085.1 Defluviitaleaceae bacterium | reverse complement strand
ACAAAGAAAGGCGGGAATTCGCTTGCAGATTTAATCATCTGCGCGAATTCTCGCCTTTCTAGTTGCCGCCATGCGCCGCACTGTTCGCAAATTCTGCACAATTCACGGGGTTTTAGAGCCCAGCGCACCGCTGATACCCGGTTCTCTTAGCGAGGCAGCCCCTTTTTATATAAAATTGTACTAAGTGCTTCTATCATTTTTTTGATTTGCTCCGCTTCAATTGTAATCGCCGGGTCAAACCTAAATAAGTTTGCCCGGGCAAGAAATCCTGTGATATAGCCTGCATCAAAAAGCTCTCTGTGAATCCTTTCTAAAGGAAAATTCTCATCGTTGTAAAATTCTATTGCAAACATTAGTCCAACGCCACGAACATCCTTAATACACTTATGCTTTTTCTGCAATGCTTTTAGTTCATGCTCAAGGATGATACTGATTTCTGCCGAACGCTTTATATAGTGATTATTTTCGATAACAGTTATAACTTCTTTCACAACAGCGCACCCAAGCGGGTCGTTTTGATGCGATTGAGAGTATCTAAACTCAGATTTTTCAGCCGAATCCGACACTCTCTTTGACAGCGCAATAACGCTTACAGGGTATCCGTTTCCGATACCCTTACCCATAGAAACAATATCGGGGCAAATGTCATAATGCTCAAATCCAAACCATTTGCCTGTCCGCCCAACACCTGTAGTAACTTCATTGACAATAAAAATGCCGCCATTTTGTTTTATTTTTCTTTCTATTGCCTTGATTAACTCTTTTGGCGGCAGCTTAACAAGACCCGACGCGCTGCCGGGTTCAAAAACAAACGCACCGATTTTTTCAAAAGCCACATCTTTCAAGAAATCGTCTGGATTTCCGTTGTATTCGGATAAATCAAGTGAAATCCATGAATCTTTATTGCGGTTGGCGGCCACGCCATAAGAGGATAAAAAGTAATTTTCAAGGCAGAGGAAATATTGCCCTTTCATAATCTTTTTTGCCAGTTGAATCCCAAACTCAACTGCTTCACTTCCAGAAGTAAGGAAAACACACTTGCCGCCATCAAAATTAAGCAACGCAAGCACTTTTTCTGCTGCTTCTTCTACAATCTTGGCTGAGTATCTGTAACCTATATGACTAATATGATTAATCTGTTTAATCATTGCATCGTTTATTTGTTTATTGCCATGCCCCAGCGGAACACACCAAATGCCTGATTCAAAGTCAATGTATTCCTTTCCGTTTTCATCAATGATACGGCAATTATCAGACGAAATAATGGCTGGATTGATTACATCATAATTGCAATTTAGGATTTTTGAATTTGCCATTGTAAATCCCCTCCTTATTTTTCTTAACAACTTCATAATAAGTACATGATACACTATGGTGAATTCATTATTACCTCGCGCCTAAACAGTAAGAATTTCTGAAGGGCGGTGGGAATGGGTAAGCGCGCCTAGCGAAGGCGCGTAATTAGTACGTCGGACGAGGGCAAGTGCCACCGCTCGGCTTGGTACAAGACGGGCACAGGCACTGCCCAAGCCGGCGGAATCATTACGTGTCGAGCGTTAGCGCGTCACACTCCCGCCGCCCTTCAGAAATTCTTACTGTTTAGGCGCGAGGTAACACCGGGGAGAGTAAAATGGCGCGGATTCTTATTGCGGAGGACGATAAATCTATAAACACCCTTGTGCGGAAAAACCTTGAGTTGGTGGGGCATACATGTGTTGCCGCATATGACGGCGAGGCTGTTTTTGATGAAATAGCCCAAAACACCTTTGATTTGATTCTGCTTGACATAATGATGCCAAAAATGGACGGTTTTCAAGTTATTCAGGAGATGCGGGAGGAAATTCCCGTTATATTTTTGACGGCGCGGGGTTCGGTGGAGGACAGGGTAAAAGGGCTGAAGCTGGGGGCGGATGATTATATAGTCAAGCCTTTTGACATGTTGGAGCTGCAAGCCAGAATAGAAACTGTTCTGCGGCGTTTTAATAAAATGGATAAGCAATTTTGCCTCGGGGAGGTTAAGGTGGACTTGGCCGGCAGGCAGGTATTTCGCAATGAGATGCTTTTGGATTTTTCGCCTAAGGAATTTATGCTGATTGAGGCATTGATTAAAAATCGCAATATAGCTTTGTCCCGGGACAAGCTGCTGGAAATCGCGTGGGGATACGAATTCGGCGGCGACACAAGAACTGTTGACGTACATATTCATACAATCCGCAAAAAACTTGGTTGGGAAAATGTTATCAAAACCGTGTATAAATTAGGCTATAGGCTGGAGGCTGGCAAATGAGGCTTAGGACATTTATCTCCACCTATTTGCTTTTTATTTGCATTTTGTTTGCCAGCGTCAGTTTTGTGTCCGTTCACATGACCAACAGTCAAATCAATATGTTAAAAGAAACCAGCGCGGGCCGGTTTCAAACCATTACAAGCTCGCTGGCCAGGGATGTTGCGGTTTTATGGGGCAGACATGTGGAACCCGCGTATTTTTACGATGCCGTGGACAGCCTTGTGCGGGGTTATGCCAGATACTATGGGCGGCATAATATTTATATTTCCCTCACGAATACGGAATTATCGTGGCTGGCCCACAGGCCCGAATTGCCGGAGATATCCACGGCGCACAGGGAGCAAAACCGCTTTATTAATATTATGGGGCCGCTTCCCGCGCCCTTTGGCCATTTTGTGCTGGAATATAACCACGATATAACCGGAAATGTAGCGGATATGCAAAATATCCAGCGCGTGCTGCTGCTTGCGGCTATTGTATTTTCAATCGTTGCGGCTATTGCTTTGCATTTTATTTTGGCGTCGATTTTCAGGCCGCTGTCAATTGTGGCGACGGCTTCAAAAAAAATTGCGGATGGCCGGTTTGGCGAAAGGATTCCCATAAAGGGGAAAAACGAGCTTGCCAATGTGGCCATTCATTTTAATAAAATGGTGGCGCATCTGGAGGAAGAGGCTTTGAGCAAGCAGCAATTCGCGGATAATTTTGCCCATGAAATCCGGACGCCACTGACATCAATTTACGGTTATGCCCAATATATGCAAAAAGCCCGCCTAAGCGAGGAAGAAATCATCGAATCGGCGGGATATATTTTGGCCGAAGCCGGGCATATGAGCAATGTGGCCAATTCCTTGCTGGAGCTTGCAACATTGCGCAACTACGCCCCCGCAAAAAGCGCGATAATAATATCAAAACTGTTTGCCGACATCAACCAAACCTTGGAAAGCCCCCTGCGTGAAAACGGGGCGGAGCTTATTTGTCATAGCGGCGACGATATTCTTATATATGGTCAGCAGGATTTAATCCGAAGCCTGCTGTTGAATTTATGCACCAATGGGATTAAAGCCTGTGCCCAAGGTAAAGGTAAAATCCATTTGGAGGCCGTGGCCCATAGTAATTTCGTGACAATATCCGTAACGGACAATGGCTGCGGCATCCCCGCAGAAAGTTTGGCCAAAATATACGAACCATTTTACCGTGTTGACAAATCCCGAAGCCGCGAGCTGGATGCCGCCGGAAAATCCGGCGCGGGGCTGGGCCTAACCCTTTGCAAGCAAATCGCCGAGGCCCATAATGCAGAAATATCCGTGCAATCCAGCCCCGGTTTGGGAACCATTGTAAAAATAAAATTTACAACTTCATGATATTTCCATAATAACTTCATAATAATCCGGTTTTATTATAAGACTCGTGAGGCCCACACAAATTAAATCGAGAGGAAAAGGAATCATGAAAAAATCAAGAACAAAGGAAATTATGAAGGTAGTAGCGGTAACGGCATTATCCATCGGAATGATGAGCGCGACTTTCCTTGGCGTTAATCGAATTGCCCTTGCAGCGGCCACAAACGGAACGGAAACCTTGCCGCCGATTTCTGCACCAGTCTTTGAGGCGGCGCAGACGGAAGATGCCAAAATCACGACTTTCTCACCGCCGGCATTAACGGTAGTTGAAAGCCCCAATCAGCAATATCACACCATACCCGCATATGCCTTGTCGCCGGAGGACGTCGCCCAAATAGGCGCGCGCTACATCTGGGACGTATTTGGCACATGTATTGACGGCGAATATGTAGAGCTATTTTTCGCCGCCCATGCAAGTCAGTCAAATACTTGGTGGGTCGGAAATGTGGACTTAGACGACCGATGGTACAATTTTACTATCAACGGTATCACGGGCGAGCGTATTGACATCAGTGTGCAACCAAATGGGCCGGTCTTATCCCCCGAAGAAATAGCCGCCATAGAGGAAATGAATTCCAGGGCAACTCGAATAGAACACGAGTCCGGGGTGGAAGTAGTAGTTTCAGAAGTGAGGCATAGCAGATGGGTGCTTTTAGAGTCCGGCTGGTTCGAAATGAGCCTTGCCGAGCAGATGGTTCTTGCCGGGCTTTCCCCCGAAGCACTTGAAGCCTACAAGCAAACTGCCATGGAATTGGCCCAGCGGCATTTTGACCGCTCCGTAGTGACAGATTTGCAATTGTACGCGCTGGGCGCAAGCAGCATTCTGATTACATTTATGGCCCCAGGCGAAACAGGTATACCAATTGACGTACTCCATTTTACAGCCACAGACGATACCGGCCGCGAAGCGAAAATTTTCATCCCTTCAACGGCGGCAAGGTGGAATTCTATACGTATTTCAACCCATCATAATGATTTCATCCCCGGCTTCGTCTACAACAGGCCCGGACTCGGGTAAACATAAGGAAGCCCCAACAAAACCGTGAAAATTCGGGATTGTTGGGGCTTTAAATCATCTTTCCGTTTACTCAATAACCATTACTTTGTCACAAGCCAACGAGAGCAATTTATCAGGGCTTACATATGGCTCTGGATGCAAATTATCAATGAAGTAAAAGCAGTCATCTTGATTGTCTTGAAAGGGCCTGAAATACTCAATGACATTGTCTCCCAAGAGGTTTTGCTTTATGTCTTTGCTTTTCGGAGTAAACGCCCATACGCCTAAAAGTAGTCGCTTACCAATTCTCATGCCCGGCACTTGAAAAATATATCCCGGAGTTGAGCCGACATAACCTCCCATCGTTGCACCCTTGCGAGGAAGCTTATCTAAACCATGCCATTCGTACATTTCACGATTTATGACGGTTATATATGCTCCTGTGTCATACATAAAATTTATTCTGTCTGAACCTGTACTACCTTCGCGAACAATTGGAATGTCAATGTAAACATGCCCTTTATTACGACTGTATTCGACTTTGGTTTTATCATCAATTGTGAGTGTCATCCCCATCACCAACCAACTCTAAAGTATGAAAAAAGCCCATTACACCCGGAACGCTGTCATAGTCAAAGTCTCTGTCCGTTCTTGGGGCATATTGTGGCTCTTTGAATTTATCATAAAAGCCATCGGATTGCCCCTCGAAAATAGAATCCGCCACCGCCACGGGTATACCACCAAGAAGTTTTTGGTAAGGGGAATAATCGCAGTTGGTAATGAGTATCCACTTTCCAATGTATTTCTCTTCCATTTCCTCAAAAGTCATATAGGTTGGATTATCTATTAGCATACGCATATTTATTGGCCCCTTTCAATTATGTTTTAAATTATATCATAATAAAGTTTTTATGGTATAATCACGGTCAAAACATAAACGGGTGATTATATGACAGTCACACGGGAAACTATTAAAAATCTGCTGGCTAATTTGGTTGTGTTTCTGCTGTTTCTAAACGCCCTAAGCACGATTTATTTTCTTGTTTTCGCAGATGTTAATTTTGCTTCATGGTTGTTGATTATTCCGTTTCTTTTGATGCAATATATCCGTGCCAACAAGGCTATGCCTGTCAGTGTATTTCTTATGCTGCACGCGGTTTTGGCTGTTGTCACGGTTTTTTTAATGGGAAATTGGTTTCCAATGGTGCTTATTGGGATATTTATGGCTGTTGCCTGCGTCTATTCCTTTGTTGCGCGTGTAAGACGCGAGTGGGAAATGAACCGGGCCATGGGCATAAACATTTTGATTGCGCACATTGTTATGTTTCTTTTAACAAGTATATCCGACGGCAACCCGGAGATTATCCGCTTGCAGATATTGGGCACATCCTTGATTATTTTAGGCTTTATAATTGCTTACATACACATGGACAATGTTGACATTCGCCTGAATATGATTCAAAGAATGGATAACAACAGGCATTCCGCTGATAATCTGCTGGCCAATAATAATCGCCTTATCTTGGTTTTTTCATCTGTGGTGGTTTTTATCGGGGCCGCTGTTATAACCCTTCCTTTTGGGCGGATGATTTTGAGCACGCTTGAAGCAGGGCGTGGATTCATTGCATCCTTGCTTCAGCTTCTGCGCAGACCTCCCGCAGATATTGAACTGCAATTGCAACCGCAACAGGATTTTGCAGATTATGTTTATGATTTTGATTATTATTATGGGTACAACCCGCTTGAGGCTATGATTACCGAGGAAATGATAGAAGAAACCGAGGAAGTCCTCTTGATAATTGAACAAATTAATTTTTGGACTAATGTACTGATAGCAGTATTTACGGTTTGTTTCTTAACTTATCTTTTTTACAAAAATTTTATTTTATCCAAAAGAAAAAGAGCCGGGGTTAATAAAACTACCGACAGCACCACCACACTGGCGCAAAACATTTTAAGCGATTTGCGGGATTTATTCCCCCGATTCGGAAGCCTGTCGCGTAATGCCATTCGGCGGGCGTATGCAAAAAAAGTAAACAGGCATATTCGCCACGGCGCGGATATACGGCTATCGGACACAACGGATATAATCGCGGAAAAAATTCCGGAGGATATAGAAGAATTGACTGCAATGTATGAGAAGGTGAGGTATGGACAATGGAAGCGGTAATCAAAAACATCGAAAAAGTAATTCTGGGCAAGACTTCGGAGATTAAGCTGGTGCTGGCGGCGTTTTTGGCGGGCGGGCATGTGCTGCTGGAGGACGTCCCGGGCACGGGAAAGACAATGCTGGCCAAGGCACTGGCGCGTTCCTTTGACTTTAAATTTTCCCGAATCCAGTTTACGCCGGACTTGCTGCCGTCGGAGCTTACGGGCATCAATTTCTACAGCCCCAAAACGGGGGAATTCACCTTCCGGCAAGGCAGCCTGTTTGCCAATATTGTGCTGGCCGACGAAATCAACCGCGCCACGCCACGTACACAATCCGGCCTGCTGGAATCCATGGAGGAAGGGCAGATTTCCGTTGACGGCGCGACGTATCAGCTGGAACGGCCCTATTTCGTAATCGCCACGCAGAACCCCATCGAAACACAGGGCACATTTCCCCTACCCGAAGCGCAGTTGGACAGGTTTTTGCTGCAATTGAGTTTAGGTTATCCCGAAAAAGCACAAAGCGTGGAAATTCTCAAAAATGCAATCACAGCCGCGCCGCTGGATGCCATAAATCCCGTCTGCACCTTGGACGACTTTAACAAAATGAAGAATGATGCGAAGACGGTGTTTATACATGATGATGTTTTTGCCTACATCGTGGAGCTGGCCGAGGCCACCCGCGCCCATGAATCCGTTACGCTGGGCATCAGCACCCGTGGCGCGCAAGCCTTGGCAAGGCTGGCACAGGCCTACGCTGCCATCGAAGCCCGCGAATTTGTAACCCCCACGGATATTCTATATCTTTTGCCTTATGTATTCGGCCACAGAATGATGCTGCGGGGCGGCCTGAAAAACCGCAAATCCGCCGTGCAATCGGTGCTGGAGGAAGTAATTTCCGAAGTAACCGCCCCTACCGAGGTATGGAGGCTGCCACGTTAGGAGGGTGTAAAATGGCAAGCGTAATGTCAAATGAAATCTTGCGAGAATTGCGCAAAAGAAAAAGGATGCGCCCCAAAGATGTAATCAAAATGCTAGACGGCGAGAATGAAACCAATAATGCTTTAGCCGAACTGACAGTATTGCGAGCCGAAAGCTTGCGCCAAAAACTAAGGGCTGAAAATGTAGACATTGTGATGAACGCGCTTAAAATGCCCGTTGATACATTTTTTTGCCCTTGCTTGGACACCCAAACCACAGGCCTTTTACAGCAAAAAAACACGTTGATGCACTATATGGCATACGCAGAAGAGGACTCTTATTATCGCAAAAAGGCAATAGATTTAATTAACCAGCTAAAAAAGGCCGGTCTTTTTTCCGAAGGTGTCAACTATCAGTTTCTTCTTAGCCAGGAAATCCGCATACAAGAGGCTCTTGAGAAAAACCCCTCAAAAATCCGAGAGCTGATTTTTGAAGGATTGAGCATAACTTATCCGGAGGTAAAAAAAGACGAGTTTTCTGGGGAGGTTCTGATATTTGAAGAAGCGTCTCTATTTCACAGTCTGGCACTAACCTATAAACGCGAGGGCAATACTAAGCGAGCCATAGAGCTGTTGCATGACATACTTACGGGGCTTGTCCTTTTATCCCAAGACGACAGGGACAAAGAGAGAATGCTTGCGCCTATATTTTTAACATTGGCAGAGTGCTACATAGAGGAAAAAAATTTTGCGGAAGCAATGAAAGCATGTGATGACGGATACCAAGCAACCATGAAGCGCAATAGCGGGCTTCACGCGCCGGACTTTGTACAGCTTAAGGCATACTGTCACGCACAGCTTGGCGAGGCGGATAAATCCCCGCCACTGCTGACCCAGGCGTATGCGGGTTACTCCTTGTTGCGAAGATACAGCAAGGCAGATGAGTTGTTGCCATATGTTACCCCCCATGGCATGGAAAGCATTCGCCCACCCATGCCCGAGCCGATTTTCAGCTACGGAAAGCCCCTAAAATGCAGTAGCATTGGAGAACTGTTTGAAGCTTTTCGGTATGATGAGGGTTTGTCCTTAAAAGACGTTTGTGAAGGTATTTGCCAGCCAAGCACTTTGTTTAAAATTGAAACCGGAAAGACCCCGGGCAATGTTTATCATCTGGAGGCTATCATGGAACGGTTTGGGCGGGATATTGATAAATATTTTTACACATTTTTACCCTATGATGAATTTGGAGTTAAGCAGCTGCGTGACAAAATATGGTCTTTGGCAGTAAATGCGCAATATGCGGAGGTTTCGGAGCTGTTGAGCGAGCTTGAAAAAGAAAAACGGTTTAAGTCCGGAGTTGGACTTCAATTTGTAAAATTAATAAAAGCACAAATATATAAGAAAGAAAATGGCGTTGGCACAGAGCATGTGGCAAAGCTGAATGACGCACTAACCACTACTAGAGAAAATTTTGATTTAGAGATGGTTGCACGCACACGCCTTAGCAGATGGGAGGTTATTACGCTTAATCAAATGGCTAACAGCCTGTGTGCAAGCGGAAACTCGAAAAAAGGCTTGCGCCTATTCGAAGACTTGAAAGAAAGCATGGACAGATACTATGTAGATGAATCCGCAAAGATGCTTATGTATACCACTATACTGTATAATTATTCTAAGTATCTGGGGCTTGCAGAGCGGTATAAGGAAGCCCTGGAGTTTGCGCATCTTGGAGAGGAATTGGATGTGAAGCATTGTAAGCTTAAAAGGCTACCGGGATTTGCTATTAACCGAGCTTGGTGTATGTCTGAAACGGGGTATAAAGAAAAATGCCTTCCGTATTTTGCCCAAGCCTACTATGGCTCAAGACTTTTGGGAAAGCATGGTGATGCTAATGCTATTATATCGTATGCTAAAGAGAAGAAGCTTGGTATTAGCTTTTAATTATTGGTCACTATTTTCATTGTCGTCACCTATGGAAAAAGGGGCGATATCGTCATCCGCCTCATAGGCAGCAACAGGTGTGACTAGCAGCGTTGCCCCCGCTATACTAAGCAACAACCCCAACACGACCATTTTCTTCCGCATGTTTTTAAACACTTTGCTCACCTCCTCCGTTTGGTTGCACTGTTCTCAACTTAATGATGGACACATTTTAACTTTCGGAAAAAGTAGAATGTTGTCGAATTTGGAAACACATTTCATTTCCAAGGTCGATAACATTTTATTTTTTTATATGGTATTGTCTCCTTGCTGGCGCACACAAGGGCTTGCAATCAGAGCAAGATACCAGTACCAATAATGAATGTAGGAGGCATAACATGGCATGTGTATCTCCAAAGATGGTTAAAAAGAGCATGTATTCCCTTTATGTTCCGAAGGATGACGGCACCTACATAGCTTTTAGTGGACATTCGGGAACCATTGTACACATAAATGAAGATGCTTTCATTACAGAACTTAAAGGTATCTTAGAGAAAAAAGATAAGGAAGGTTTTCTTTATGACTGTAACAGTGAGATGCATAAATATTTCTATGACAATGAAATATTTGTAGACACTGATATTGATGAGTATCGGCTTGCTATGTACTCTTATCAAGACCGCGTTGTTAGGGATAAAACATTATCGCTAATATTAATTGCTTCCAGACAATGTAATTTACGATGCGTGTATTGCTATGAGGATTTTAAAAATGTACACATGCAAGAAATTGTTTACGAAAATGTCCTGAAGCTTATTGAAAATAAGCTTGTATCAAGGGAGTTTAAAGGGGTTAGCATTGAGCTTTTCGGCGGGGAACCATTTTTACCCTTTGATGACCTTATTGTATTCTTGCAAAAAGCCAAAGATATTTGCGATAAGCTAGGTGCCCCATTTGCAGTTGGTGCAACAACTAATTTTGCCCTTGTCAGCCCGGATAGATTTAAACAGCTCTGTGAGGCTAATTGCCTTTCATATCAAGTTACGATAGATGGATTAGCCAAAACCCATGATAAATACCGTCCTAATACGAATGGAAAAGGAAGTTTTTCTGACATTATAAACAATTTAATGGAAGCAAAAAAAACATCATTCAATTTTAATATTACAATTCGCACCAATTTTAACGACGAGGTTCTGAAGGACGCTCAAGAGTTTTTTGAGTTTATAAAAGAGAGCTTCGATGATTCTCGCTTTGAAATTTATTTCGAGAGCATAAAAAAGCTTGGCGGCAAAAATGATGGGACTGTTGATACGCTAGGAGATGATGAGTTTATCGTCAGACAAGAAAGAATAGCAAAGATTGTTTCGAAAATGGGTATAAAGAATACGGCCTTAGATATTATGACTTCACCTTTTATTAGCATTTGTTATGCAGGCAAGCATAATTATTTTATCATTGACTGCGATGGGACTGTACGCAAGTGTACTGTTGTGTTAGATGATGATACTAATAAAATCGGAGTTTTGGGGGAAAACGGGGATTTACACATAGAGCATAGCAAACATTCATGTTGGCTTGGTAGAGAGACCATTCTTCCGGAAAAGTGTAGCAAGTGCAAAATATTTACAATATGTTTAGGTGGACGATGTGTTCTTACCAATAGCATCAACTGTAACCCATCAAATAGGTTTCGAGAAATCGAAAATATACTCAAAAACTGTGTATACGCCGCAACCACCAGTGTTATGTCTTGCTTGAAAATAAGCTTTATCGCGAATGGTCTTCATGGCTTCACCTCCTTAGGCTGTCCATGTAGGTAGACCCTAGCTACGAAAGGGCAAAATGATTCGTGCGGTATAAGTTAGCTGTGCGAATCATTTTTTGTTCATTATCTAGCTTTTTATCCTTCATAAAAAAGGGGCTTATTATGAGAAAACATAAAAACAGCCAGTTCAAATGGATTCTTCGCCAAGCAAAGGGCTTTAGGCCATTGATGATACTGTTGATGCTTATTTCTGTCGCTTTGGCTGTAGGAATATTTGTATTGGCTCTTATGATACGAAATATTACTGAAATAGCCACGGGTGATTTATATGCCCCGTTATCACACTCTATATTTACAGCAATAGGGGCTGTCTTATTTTCGGGAACCGTTTTTGTAGCGGGGAGAATTTTGACAAGGGTTTTGCGTGTTAAAGTCGAAGGTAGGTTGAGAACAAATCTCCTTGAAGCAATATTTACGCGAAACTTTGCGGATATTCAAAAAATCCATACGGGTAAAATGATGGTGCGTTTGTCTGACGATATTGAGCAAATATCCCTATATCTGCCTTATTTAATTTCAGGAATAGGAAGAAATATAACGATGATGGCAGGCGCGACCCTGGGCTTGTTTTATTTGAGCTGGCAAATGGCATTAATAATTATTGTTGTTCTTCCTGTATCGGTATTTTTTCTCAACCTTTTTGGCCCTCACATACGAAAGAGAAGCATGGTAAATAAGGATGATGAGGAGAGACATCGTACTCACATGCAAGAAAGTGTGAGCAAGTTACAGCTTTTTAAGGTCTATGGCATGATGCGCAAAGTTATTTTGCGGAACCACGACCTTTATTCAAAAAAATACAAATCATCTATCCGGCTGGCATTTCTCGAAGGAATGTCTGAATATACAAACACGCTTCTAAGCTATGGAATGTTTTTGCTTATATTGGGTACAGGTTCTTTGTTTGTATCCCGTGGAGTGCTAACCGTCGGCGCACTTGTTGCCACAACGACCTTAACCAGCTATATTACAAACCCATTTACTACACTTTCAGAATACATATCGGATTTGGCAAAATCCAGTGCCTCGGCGGAAAGATTAAGAGAGCTTATTAACCTACCTTCAGAGCAAGACCTTATATCCAGCTCGCATATTACGCCAATTTCATTAAAGCTATCTGATATCACATTTTCTTATGACGATATGGATGTACTAAAGGGGGTTTCTTTGCAGGCAAACTTAAATGAGATAGTTGGAATAGTAGGTGAAAGCGGTAGTGGCAAAAGCACCTTGATTAAAATAATCATGGGCTTGTACTGTCCCAAAGATGGCGACGTTGAGTTGGCTGGAAAATGCGGGGGTTCTACAAAAAATATATTGCCCCACGTTTCATATGTACCCAGTGACAGCTTTATTTTTAGTGCCTCGGTAGAAGAAAATATTTGTATGAGCCGCGATGTGGATGAAAATCTATTGGTAGCTTCTGCAAAAAAAGCTGGGATTCATGATTTTATAATGAGCTTGCCCAATAAATACCAAGAAGCTATAGGCGAATCGTCTCATTTGCTGTCCAGTGGCCAATCACAACGAATAGGTATCGCAAGGGCACTATACAAAAATAGTCATCTCATGATTTTCGATGAGCCTACATCAAATCTGGATTACGATGCTATATTGACCATACTAGAAACAATTAAATCTATCTCGAAAGAGAAAATTTGCTTAATCGCGACGCATGATATTTCAATAAAAAATATATGCGATAAAATTTATACCATTAAAGACGGCGTAATAGAGGATTGCGGACAAATTAAATAAGGGCAAAAGATACATGTCACCCAAGGCACGCCCACAATTAAGGCATATTTGAATGTCAGCAATTTTCATCCTCGACAGGAAAGCAAAATTGCGATATGTTAATATCCTCCGGCGAGGAAGGTGTATAATATGCCCCTAATTATAATAGGCGCGGTTGCCGTACTGCTGATTCTTTTGCAAAACTACGCATATAAGCGGCTCTGGAAAAAGGGGCTTGATTTTAGCGTTAATTTTTCCGCAAAAGAAGCCTTTGAAGGAGACTCTCTGTTTTTGGTGGAAACTTTGACAAATAAAAAATCCCTGCCCCTGCCATGGGTGTACGCGAGAATGCAAGCCCCGCGGCATCTGGAATTTACCGGCCCTGACACCGAGGCAAAGGACGGCATTTTAAGCAGCCTTTACTCAATTATGTTTTACACAGCCACACGCAGAAAAAAGGCCTTTGTTTGCAAAAAGCGTGGCGTATATAAGGTTCACGGACTGTATATTTCCGTAAGCAACCTGCTCCACACAGAGCAATTTTCAAAAGAACTGAGCCTTAAAAACGAGCTGCTGGTGTTTCCCAAAATTCTGGACGACTTTGGGGAAATCACTTTGCTGTACAGGCATTTGGATTCCGCCGTTGTGACCAACAGAGTCATCAATCCAGACCCCTTCGAATTTAAGGGCATAAGGGACTACCTGCCCGGGGACGCCCTAAAATTCGTTAATTTCCGCGCCTCCGCAATCAGCCAGAAATTAATGGTAAATATTCATGCGCCCACCTGCGCCCAAAGGATAATTCTGGTTCTAAACGCCGACCCCTGCGAAAATCAGCCGTATACCGACGCCCACGAGCAGGCTATCCGCCTGTGCGCCACTTTGGCCGAGCATTACATAGGAATGGAAATAGGCGTGGGTTTTTCCACCAATGCCCGAGACAGCAGCCACGGCAAGCCCATCAGCCTGTCCGTAGGCACAAGCAGCGGCCATTTGTATAAAATATTCGAGTGCCTGGCCCGCGTCAGTTTAAGCTTCAAATGCCCTCCCATGACGGAATATATCAACCAACTCACCGACAAAGAGCAAATGTATGTATTTATCTCGTCACACCATGACGAAGCTTTCCTAAACGCTTTTGAGGAACTGCAAGAGCGTAGCGTCGCCACTTTTTTAATCGTACCGACCTTCAAGCGCATGAATATAAATGTAGCCGAATCCCAAAACATAACCTTGTGGGATAGCGGGGTATAGACGCACTACTTTCCCATCCGAAAAAAGCAAAGGGGCCGCGCTAAGTCTTTGAGGCGGAGGCGAGGGAATGCTCGCGCTAACGCTTGCCACGCGATGATTGAGCCAGCTTGGAAAGTGCCTGTGCCGGTCTTGCTTTACAAGCCCAGCGATGGCACTATCCCTCGCTCGTCTCACTAATCGCACGGCTGCGCTAGTCGCGCTCGTCATTCCCTCGCCTCCGCCTCAAAGACTTAGCGCGGCCCCTTTGCTTTTTTGCCGGATGGGCCTTGCCTATTTCTGGCTGTTTCGGGTATATTATTAGCCCGTGACCAAGCATCACATCAGACAAATTCCGGAGGATGACATGTGGGAAAATTTCTTAACCGGCGACAACATAGGCTGGGTGTCCTTGCGAGTAACAGCTATAATTTTAGTAACAGTTCTTGTGGTGCGAAGCTTCCGTATGGTTTGCAGACGCTTTATCAATGATACGATTCACCTAAAATTTATCAAGAACGTGCTTAGCGCGATAATTTGGCTAATCGGAGTTGTATTCGCGCTTAGTCAGTTTCCGTATTTTTCGGATGCGGCAATGGCTTTGCTGGCCGGCTCGGGTATTGCCGCGCTGACGATTGGTCTTGCGGCACAGGAATCTCTGGGGAACGCTTTTAACGGGCTGTTTATCTCGATATTCAGGCCCTTTGAGGTGGGCGATAGGGTGCATCTTACAAACGCCAACATCACGGGCTTTATCGAGGATATCACCATCCGGCACACGGTAATCCGCACATTTATGAACAGCCGCATTATTGTCCCCAACTCCGTGATAAATCAGGAGCTGATTGAAAATTCAAATTTCTGCAACCCCCAGGCCTCGGCCTTTATTGACGTTATCGTGACCTATGACTCCGATACGGAAAAGGCAAGAGAAATCATGGCCCGGGTTATTGGCGAACATAAGGATTTCGTTGACACCCGCACCGACGAAAAAAAAGAAACCGACCCAAAAGTGCCGGTTTTTGTGCGTTCGCTGGGGCTTTACGGAGTAGAGCTGCGCGCCAGCATGTGGACGCCTACGATAAGCATAAACTTTGCCGCGTGCAGCGATGTCCGCAAGGAATTGTTAAAGGAATTCACGGAATCGGGAATACATTTCGCCCACAGCAAGTTAATCCATCCTATGCAAATTCCAAATTAAAACAACGAATTGGAGTGGCTCCCGAAAACGCGAAATAGGCGTTTTAGGGCGATTTTGCCGCGAACAATGAGGCGATTTTAATTGGAATTTGCATGGCGCAAATTCACGGATAACCACTGGTTCAAAACATCGCGGAGGCCGTGCAGGTCATATTCGATAAGTGCCAGCCACATTTCATCCGGATTGCGCGGATGCCGAACGCTTGTTGTAACATTGTTGCGGCTTTGTAAAACCCCTTCGTCGATTGCGCGGCTCACCAAATTGAAAATGGCGGCACTAAGCCCTATTTCTTCAAATTCAAACCCGTATAAAAGTCGCATTCCCACCCCGTCGTAGTAAGAAATATCCACAACCAAAAGGCTTCTGTCCACATCAACCCTAACCCGTGTGCCGTCTACAACTAGGTTCACAGATACATAATCATCAAAATCAAACCCGGCCATGCCCCCCGTCGCAAAGAAAAACGTTATGCTTACCGCAGCCATCAGCACCACAACCAGCAACGCCGTGATAACGGCTTTTTTCATGTTCATCGGCTTTTGGTCATTGGCGGGCACCCATGCGTGCTGATTAAAAGACTGATGTATGTTGAAAATCAGCTCATCAAAATCTTGCTCGTCCGGGCCGATGTCCAGCCAGCGTTGGCCGGAAAGAAAAAAGCCCAGCTCACCGCTGACCGTCACATTGTGAATCCGCAGCGGAATGATAAATTTACCCTCTTCATAGGCCTCCCTGACCTCCCGAAGCACCGCCCCAGACCCATTCGAATTCCCCGAAAAAACCAATAGCAGAATCTCGCATTCATCAACGCTTCCGACGGTCTCCACGCCACTGCGCCCCAACGCTTCGTAAATCGCGTCGGCCGTTGATGAATCCCTTGGAGAGTGACTGATAAAAACCATAGTATGCCCCTTTTCACGGAAACGTCTATACATACTTCGGCAATATGATACATTTTATGAGCAAATGACGCAATGTTTTTAGTTTAACCCCTCAAAATCAAGATAATCCTCAATAAACTGCTTGCGCAGGAGAAACTGAGGGATGAATTCGTTGTATTTGCCCCTAACCTGAGCGTTTTCGGGAAGGGGCAGGTCGTACATAGATGGCGGCGAACGCAGAATGTCGCCGATGGCGGCGTTAAGCTCGTCCGCACCTGATGAAGGGCTGAGTTGGACTTCAAGGTAGGGGCAGGTTATCCACGGGAGCTTATTTTTGATTTTCCTGTGGGAAAGGGCATAGTGCAAGGTGCGAAGCTGGCGCGTGCCCACCCATGGGAAAATTGCAAACCGCTTGGCGGAAATTTGCGTAACCAGGTTTTGCAGAATACCGCTGTTGCGTGCAATATAGCGGATTTCCGCCAGACGCTCGCGGCAGCGGTCGCTTAAATATAAATAAATATCGTCGGATTCCAGTACACTTCGTTGCTTTTGCATAAGCACCGTGTGAATGTCCGCCTCAAAGTCAACGTCCCAATCCACAAGGGAAATCCCCGGCACACGTTTGACGAAAATCACCTTGCTTTTGGCGTTTACATCTATAGTCTCCCAAGTCATGCCCGCCAGCGCGAAGCGCGTTCCCACAGGGTACACCTTGTCAACCGTGCCGATTGTGCGGTTTTCGTCCTTTACCAGCAAATATTCCGGGGCCTCGAATACCGACAGAAATTTGTGGCTATTTATGGATTTCTCGCCCTCGCGACCGATTATAATTCCCCCGCGCTCGGTGCGCTCAAGCTGGTGAATTTCCAGCAAGTGTGAAAGCAGTGCCTTGTAATCGTCCTGGGGGATTTTGCTAAAACTTCCCAAAGTCAGCATAGCCTCGGCCAAAGCCGCCGGACTTAGCTCCCCATTGGATTTCAAATGGCTCATGGTCTGATGGTATAGCAAGTTATAGGCGTGGCGGCGCGGATAAATTGGCTCAATCCATTGGTCACGCAGATACAGCTCGATTATGGCGATGATTCGCAAAAATTCCCAATTTATAGGGCCTATGACATCGTCTGAATTTATTTTCAGGCTCTCCACAAAAGTAAAAAGCAATTGCGGAATTTGCCCGCGCCGGCCGCACCGCCCCAGCCGCTGGGCAAAGCTGGCCACGCTAATGGGCGCACCAACCTGCACCGCTTGGTCAAGGGAACCGATGTCTATGCCCAGCTCCAGTGTCACCGTCGCGCCGGTAACAATTTTTTCATCGTCGCTTTTCATTTCGTCCTCGGCGGATTCGCGCAGCAAGGCAGAAACATTGCCGTGATGCACACGATACACATCCGGGGATTTATTCTTGGCCGCGATTTCCCTTAAATTTGCCATAATAAACTCGGTTTCCTCGCGGCTGTTGGTAAACAAAATCGTCTTTTTGTCCAGGGTTTTTTTAAAAAGATATTCAAAATGCTCCCGATTGCCGATGTCGCCAATGTCGTTCGCGCTTATGATATTGCCGCTTCCGTCACGCTCCACAAAATCCCGCTCGTCGGCGTAATTGACAAATCGCTCGATATGCAGGCGCACCCGCTTCTTACCCTCGTCGGTAATAGGCGCGGCACTTTTGCGAAAAGTGCCGGTGTTCAGCCAGTTTTGCGCCAGTGAGACATCTCCCAAGGTGGCAGACAGCCCGATTCTGCGCGGAACCACACCCGTCAGCTTCTGCAACCGCTCCAACACGCACAAAAGCTGGATTCCCCGCGCATCCCGCATAAAATGATGGACTTCGTCGATAATCACAAACCGCAGGTCACAAAACATATTCAAACACGCGCCGCGCTTGCCGGTAATCAGGCTTTCCAGCGATTCCGGCGTGATTTGCAAAATGCCCTCTGGGTTTTTCATCAAAGCGTGCTTCTTGGTCTGCGACGCATCACCATGCCAGCGCGTCACAGGAATATGCGCGTCCAGCAACAGCAATTCCAGCCGCTTAAACTGGTCGTTAATCAAAGCTTTTAGCGGTGAAATATATAAAACACCCACGGATTTTGCGGGGGATTCATGCAGCATCGTAAGCACAGGCAAAAAGGCCGCCTCGGTTTTGCCCGACGCCGTCCCGGAGGATAAAAGCAGATTATCATCCGTATCAAAAATAACCTCTGCCGCCGCAACCTGAATTCCCCGCAGCTCGTCCCATTTGTTCAAATATATAAATTCCTGAATAAATGGGGCGTATCGGCTGAAAATGTCCATGGATATCTCCCTTATACGTGTTTTTCGTAAATTCTTCCGCCCTCATTCGGCTCAATTTTGCCCGTGTCTGCATAGCCCAAAAATTTCCAAAACAAACCGTTATCTGCTATATCCGTCAAGTATATTCCACTTATGTTCAGTTTTTTTAGCCCCTCTTCGGCCTTGTTAGCCATCACCTTGCCCAGACCAAGTCCTCGCGATTTCTTGTCTACATATATATCTGACAGATGTCCCCAGCCTGTATATTCATCTGCGTATCCCGGCGTTTCCTCGCTATCTAAATGAAAGCTGACAAAGCCTCTATACTCACCGCCCATCACACAAATATATGTTGGCTTTCCTTCAAAATACGCTTTGAAATACTCGAAATTTTCTTCAAATGCATCCGTCGGAAAAATGTCCTCCAGCTCTTCTTTTGAAATTTCCGATTCGTAGCTTTGATACAATGGAAATAACGCCATCATCATGGCTTCACTTTGCATGTCAAGCTTAATAAATTCAATTAACTTCGATTTAACCGCTTCGGCGATGGTCTCATATGACACCTGGGAAAAATCCGACGTATCCACGAAAATTTCCTCCCCACCCACGGAGAAATTAAGCATTCCGCGCTCTTCCGCCGAGGCTAGGAATTGTGCGGGGGTGAGGCCTTGGTCTTCAATAGACATGGTTGGGGCGGCGTCCGTTTCGGGATATTGCATATTCACAACATGCCCCCTATGACGCGCAGAAGAGCGGTCTCTTTCGATAAATCTTGGGAAAAGGGTTTCGATATTTGCATGGAAAGTCACTGTTATTGTACAAGGCTTGAATTTTTCGATTAGTGCAAGAAGTTTTGGCTTGCAAACGCTTTCAAAATTGCGCTCTAGGATAATTGACTGACCGATGGAAAGCTGCGCCTCCGCAAAGTGATGCATGATTTCGATTGCGGCCATGTTTAGGGCCACTTTCTCTGCACGGCTTTTAAAACCCAACGTGTCGTATAGAAGTTCTTTTACTATATCCTTGGACACCATCGGGATTGATAGCTCTTCACTCAAAAATTTCGCAAAGGAAGTTTTCCCTGTTGCGGGTAGCCCCGCGATTAGGATGAGATTACTCATCTATGCCTCCATTCGCACAATCGCTTCGCGATTCTGCTCATGAAATTTATTGCCACAAGGTGGCACTAAATTTCAAACTCCAGAAAATCACTGTGAACATCCTCGTCGCTTAGGCCGCCTTTGGCCAGCTCGAAGCTGTTGCTTCCAAGAATGTCAGCGACGGTTTTTTGCGGATTCTGATGCAGAATATTGGTCAGCTCAATAAAATCGCGGATGATTTCCCGGGGGGTGATATGGGTGTCCGCGCCGACGCGATTGTATTCCACGGTGAGGAAATACAGCAAATCCTCATGGGTGAGAATGGGCGTGTAATTATATAGCCTCGCATGGATGTCGCGCAGCTTTTCTACCAATACATACACCTCTTCTTGGTCAAGCATGGTCAGACGGATAATCGGCGCGGTGAGGTCCTTTATGTCGGAGGTGGCGAAATGGCCCTCCGCCAAGCGAGACCGCAAAGCCTCGTAGCTGAACAGCCCGCGGTATTTATCCTCGATGCACTGCGGCGTGCCGCCCATCAGAAAACCAATATGCTTGGCCTTGCCCTGCAAAACATCGTTGTACATGGTGAGGATTTTTTCATAGTTATTATTCCGCGTGATGGAGTTTGGAATTTTAAAAATATTGACCAGCTCGTCGATGACCACCAGCAGGCCCTTGTATCCCGCACCCACCAGAAACATCGCCAGAATTTTTAAAAAATCGTACCATGTTTCGTCGTTGACGATGAAGTTGATATCCAAATCGGCCTTGGCCTCGCGCCGGGAGGCATACTCGCCCCGAAACCATTTTAATACATTGCTTTTTAACGCCGCGTTGTCCTCCCGGTAGGCCCGCCAATAGGCCGCTATAGCCTTGGCGAATTCAAAGCCGTTTACCATGCCCTCAAGCTGCCCCGCCACGGCAAAAATCTGCCGCTCAACTTCATCCAAATGGGGG
>WQSB01000035.1 GCA_009788085.1 Defluviitaleaceae bacterium | reverse complement strand
CCGGTGCCGTTGGCGAGACAGGCTCCTATATCCGCGTCAAAAAAACAACTCCGCCAAACCCTGCCATGACCACTATGGCCAGCCAGTCACGGCTGGTCATTTTCATTTCTTTCATTTTGGTGCGGTTTATGTCGCCGCGATAGCAGCGGGCCTCCATGGCGGTTGCAAGCTCGTCGGCCCGTTTGAAGGCGGACACAAACAGAGGCACCAAAATAGGAATAAGGCTCTTTGCCCGCTTGATGAGGCCGCCCGTGTCAAAATCCGCGCCCCGTGCCTTTTGCGCCTTTGTGATTTTTTCCATTTCGTCGGCCAAGGTGGGGATGAAGCGCAGGGCAATTGTCATCATCATGGCGATGTCATGGGCGGGAATCTTGATGCGCTTGAGAGGGGTAAGCAATGTCTCAATGCCGTCGGTTAATTGAATCGGCGAGGTAGTGAGGGTCAAAACGGAGGAGCCCGTTACCAAAAGGATGAGCCGCAATGCCATTTGAACGGCCATGCTCACGCCCTCCATGGTGATTCGTATAAACGCAAAATGCACCAGCACATTTTGCCCCGGCGTAAGAAATAAATTTATGCCCGCCGCGAAAATGAGAATAAAAATAATCATACGCAGACCCCGGAACAAAAGTCGGGGAGGCACCTTTGACAGCCGCACAAGACCAACAAGAAACAGCGCGGCGACGCCATAGCCTACAAAATGGTTGGCAAACAACAGAAAAGTAATATACATAATCGTGCCCAAAAGCTTCACCCTGGCGTCAAGCCGGTGTATAACAGAGTCCGTCGGATAGTATTGGCCTATAGTTATGCGGGTCATGAGCTTTGCCCCTTCGCAAGCTCCATTATGGCGTCTGCGGCGTCTTCCACTGAAAATACCCCCGTGGGCACACGAGGGTTCTTTTTATTTAAACAAGTCATCAGAAACGAAATTTGGGGGACGTCCAGCCCGATGTCTTTTAACATTTCCCCTTGGGAGAAAATTTCCGCGGGCGTTCCGTCGGAAATTAATCTACCCTGATTCATCACAAGGATTCTGTCGGAAAGCCGGGCGGCATCATCCATGCTGTGGGAAACTAAAATCACAGTCAGGCCAAGCGCGGTGTGCATATGCTTGATTTGTGAGAGAATTCCGTCCCGTCCTCGGGGGTCTAGTCCTGCGGTGGGCTCGTCAAGAATAAGAACCTCCGGACGCATCGCCAAAACGCCGGCAATAGCCGCGCGACGTTTTTGTCCGCCACTTAGCTCAAAGGGCGTTTTTGTATAGGCATCCTCACTTAGCCCCACTACTTCGAGAGCGGCACGGGCGCATTTTTCCACTTCTTCCGGCGGAAGGCCCATTCGCGTTGGACCAAAAGCCACGTCTTTAAAAACCTCTGCCTCAAAAAGCTGATGCTCCGGATACTGAAACACAAGCCCTACCCGCTGGCGAATTTCCCTCAAGCGTGATTTGTCGGCATGGATGTCCTCGCCCTTAATCAAAACCGTTCCCGAGGATGGTTTTAGCAAGGCGTTTAAATGCTGTATCAGAGTGCTTTTCCCGGAGCCCGTATGCCCGATTAACGCCACCATTTCCCCGGCATTTATTTTTAGCGAAATCTCATTGACGGCTTTTTTCTCAAACACAGAGCCTTCATTATATATATGAGTGACATTTTTAAGCTCTATCAATCGTATTGCCCCTTATATATGAATTCATTACAACAAAGATTTGATTGCTTCATCATGCATGAATTCATCGATGGTGAGAATATCGTCGGCCACGGGAAGCCCTCGGCGGCGAAGCTCGTGGGCTAATGCCGTTACGCCCGGCACACCTAGGCCAAGGCTCTGCATGGTTTCCGTTTGCCGGAAGACGTCCCGGGGGGGCGCGTCTATCACCAATTGGCCGTCGTCCATCACAAGGATTCGGTTTGCCCGGGCGGCCTCTTCCATAAAATGCGTAATGAGAATTACTGTGATTCCCGATTCGCGGTTAAGGCGGGTGATGGTTTCAAGGACTTCGCGGCGTCCGGAAGGGTCCAGCATGGCCGTCGGCTCGTCCAAGACGATGCACCCGGGGTGCATCGCCAACACCCCCGCAATGGCCACCCGCTGCTTTTGCCCACCGGAAAGATGATGAGGCGTTGCGCGAATGTGTTCGTCCATGCCTACGGCGGTTAGGGATTCCGCTACTCGCTTTCGGATTTCCGGCGGCGCGACGCCAAGGTTTTCCGGCCCAAAAGCCACGTCCTCTTCTACTATGGTGGCAATAATCTGATTGTCCGGGTTTTGAAAGACCATTCCCACGGATTGACGAATCTCCCATGTGTTTGAGGCTGCTTTTGTGTCAAGCCCCTTAATCCAGAGCGTTCCCTCCGTCGGCATAAGAAGCGCGTTCATATGCTTGGCCAACGTGGACTTCCCCGAGCCGTTATGCCCCAGAATCGCTACAAATTCCCCGGCTTCAATTGAGATGTCAACCCCCTTAAGAACGGGAGCGGCCGCGCCGCCACTATCATATGCCGCATATTCAAATGTAAGCTTTTCACCAAGAATCACGCAAGCACCTCCGATTAAGCACTTTATGATATCACAAATCTTGAATAATACCAATGAGGCGGGTATAATGCACAAAGCGACGGGATTCGAAGTTTTGGATTGGCAAACGTCAATATCCAAAATTATGAAATCGCAAGACGTCTTCGCAAATTATAATGTTCAAGATTGAGGTTTTACAATGGAATGGATAAAGGCCGCCATTAAAACAACAACCGTAGGCACGGAAGCGGTTACGGGGATTCTTATTCAGAGTGGCATAACAGGCATGGAGATTATTGACCCACAGGACAGGGTTCGCCACTTGACCGAAGGCGTGCGCACATGGGACTATGCGGATGAGTCGCTGTTGACGGCTTCATCGGAGGAGGCGAGGGTTATTTTCTATGTGACAAAGGACACGGGCGGTGAAAGCATTCTCGGCCTCGTCCGTAGAAAGCTTGCCTCGCTTAAGCGGGACGCCAAATCTCCAAATGCCGAGCCAACAGATGGCGCGGCCTTAGAGCTCGGCAGTCTCGAGCTGCTTCTGGAGTCGGCAAACGACGAGTCTTGGCTTAACGAATGGAAGAAGCATTTTAAGCCTTTGCGTGTTGGTGGAGTTACAATCGTCCCGGAATGGGAGGACTACACGCCCGCAACCGGGGAAACGGTTTTCAGGATTGACCCTGGCACGGCCTTTGGCACGGGTCAGCATCAGACAACTAAGCTTTGTGTTATGGCCCTACAGGAATTCCTTCGGCCGGGGGACAGGCTCTTGGATATCGGCTGCGGTAGCGGAATCCTTTCAGTTATAGGGCTTCTGCTGGGTGCGGATTCGGTTTTTGCCTGCGATATCGACCCTGCCGGTGCAATCTCCGCCACAAGGAAAAACGCCGCCTTAAACTCCGTTGACATTAATCGCTTGGAAATCCACGCGGGCGACGCCATTTCGGATTCCGGTCTGCGCGAAAAAATCATAGAGAGAAAATTTGATGTTATCGTTGCCAACATTGTGGCGGATGTTATTATCGAGCTTCTGCCGCTGTTTAAGCTCGCGTTAAAGCCGGATGGAATATTTGTAGCGTCGGGAATTATAGGAGAGCGGTTGGGCGATGTTCTCGCCGCCATAGATAACGAAAACTTTAATCTGTTTGCGAAAATATCTCTTGAGGGTTGGCTTTGTGTAGTGGGGAAGCCCCATGCCTAAATTTTTCTTTTCGCCGCAAGAGATAACAGGCGGATTTATTTCCGTGTCCGATGAAACGTCTTATCATCTTTTGCATGTATTGCGTATGAAGCCCGGCACCCAGGTTGTTTTAAGCGACGGTCTTGGGACGGATTATCTCGCGGAGCTTTGTGCGAATACCGCCTTTGCCATAAAAAGCACATCCCCATGTTTAACCGAACCTGTTACGCATATCACTCTTTATCAAGCCTTGCTCAAGGGCGACAAAATGGATTTAGTCATTCAAAAATGTGTCGAGCTTGGTGTGTTCGAAATCAGGCCGGTGCAAACGGAAAGGTCTGTTTCGCGGATTAAAGGCAAAGACAGTGACGCCGCAAAAAAAACTACCCGATATCAAAAAATTTCGGAATCGGCTGCGGGGCAAAGCAATCGCGGAAGAATCCCTGTAATCCATCCTCCTGTTAATTTTGACGCTGCGGTCAAATCGCAAATGTCCGGTCTCACGCTTCTGGCATACGAAAGGGAACAAAGCCTCACCTTGAAGTCAGCACTGACGGATAATCCGCCGTCTCACATAAATATTTGGATTGGCCCGGAGGGCGGATTTTCGGACGACGAGGCTTCTGCTCTGCTCGGCGCGGGTGCGATACCCGTTACCCTTGGTCGGCGTATCTTGCGTGCGGAAACGGCCGCTATTTCGGCCGTCGCACAAATTATTTGCCTCTGCGAAGAAGCTTAGGAGCTTTACATGATTTATTTTGACAATGCGGCAACTACGTTCTCTCATGACTTTGTTAATCCCTCGTCCCCTCACGGGCTGGGCTTTCACGCGGAACGCGCTTTAAGTAATGCCCGGGGTGTTTTTGCGGATATTTTAAATTGCCGCAAGGAGCAAATTATCTTTACCTCCGGCGGAACGGAATCCAACAATTTAGCCCTTATCGGATTCGCCCTGGCTTACAGACGGCAGAGCCTTGGAATTTTTGCCGAGCCCTGGGAGCATCCTTCCGTGCTTGAGCCGATTCGGTTTGTCAAAGAACAGGGATACGCAAGCGCATATATTTCTCCGTTTTCGGAGACTCTTCCGGGGCCTCTCTTGAGCTTTCCGGAAGCCCTTTCAAAAAAACACGAAATTCAACTCATCAGCATATCCCATGTATGTCATGAAACAGGCTGCATTAACGATGTCGTTGCCCTTGCGAAATCCATCAAGCGCGGCAATCCCGCAGCCGTCGTCCATGTTGACGGCACTCAGGGATTTTGCAAAGAGCCCATCGACCTCACCGATATCGACATGTACTCCTTCAGCGCGCACAAATGCCACGGCCCTTCCGGTGTAGGGGGGCTGGTTGCCAAAGTGAGAATTTTGCCTCTTATGTATGGCGGCGGCCAGGAAAACGGCCTGCGCCCCGGCACGGAAAATGTCGCGGGTATAAGCGCGTTTGCGGACACAGCCAAAGCCCTGCACCATTCCATTGACGCAAACCGCCGCGATGCCGCCGAAATCAAGAATGTCTTGAAAAGCATTATCAACGAGCTGCCCGACGTCTTTGTCAACGAGCGCGGCAACGCCGTGTCGCCGTACATTCTTAACATGAGCTTTCTGGGAATAAACGGCGAAACCTTAATCCACCTGTTGTCCGACAACGGCCTTTGCGCCTCCATGGGCGCGGCCTGTAACAGCCGCAAAAAAGCCAAGCCCCCGTTGGAGCTTATGGGCTTTGACCATGCCCGCGCTTTATCGGCGGTAAGATTCAGTTTTTCGTTTCTCAATACCTTAGAGGAAGCAAAAGCGGCCAAAGGCATTATCATTAACTGTGTAAAGCAGCTCCGGAAGATGGTTGGGCGATAAAACAACACTGCGATAAAACCGCAACATTACAAAGGCGAAGGAGGCATGGAACATTTATGTTCGACGCAAAAAAGGTGCTTTTAGTCAAATATGGGGAAATCTCGCTTAGGAAGGGAAATAGGGCGCATTTCGAGCATGAGCTTCTTGATGCAATTCGCAGAAATATCAAAGACATAAACAGGGGCAATTTGCGAGTGCTTCGCGAGCAGGGCCGTTTTTTGATTGAGGATACAAACGGCGATATTGACGCCGCTGCGATTCTGCCGAGAATTCGTTTTATTTTTGGCATTACGGGCTTTAGCCACGCAATTAAAACGGATTGCCGCGATATTGTTGACCTTTGTGTGATTGGGCAGCGGTTTTTTTCCAAACACTGCGAACGCGCAGGGTCATTTAAAATTGAGACAAAACGCAGCGACAAGCAGTATCCGCTTACATCCACGGAAATTTCGGCGGCCATCGGTGACTACATTTGGAAGTCGGGGCTGGGGCTGAAGGTAGACGTGCGCACTCCGGATATTATTTTGTGGGTGGAGATTCGGAACCATGTGTATTTTTATATCGAAAGCGACCGCGGGGAGGGCGGGTTGCCCTACGGCTCGTCGGGAAAGGGCGTGCTTCTGCTTTCGGGCGGGTTCGACAGTCCTGTTGCCGGATATCTTGCCGGCCGGCGCGGCGTAGAGATTTTGCCGGTTTATTTTCACTCACCGCCCTTTGTTTCCCCGAGGGCACAGGAAAAAGTCAATGACCTTGCGCGGGAGCTTGCGCGATTTACGGGGCGAATCACCTTGTGTACGGTGAATTTTACCGAGGTTCAGCTGTTTCTGCGGGACGAAATCGCCGAGGAAAAGCTTACGATTTTCCTGAAGCGCGCCATGCTTCGTATCGCCTCCATGCTGGCGGAAAAGAAAAAAGCCCAGTGCCTTATCACCGGCGACGCCATCGGCCAGGTTGCCAGCCAAACGGTTCACAGCCTTGCGGCTATGGAATCAGCCACGCAGTTTCCCATTCTGCGGCCCCTTGCCGCCGTGGACAAGCAGGATATCATTAACACTGCAATCCGCATCGGGACATATGAAATATCCGCCCGGCCATATGAAGACTGCTGTACGATTTTTGTCGCAAAGCATCCGGAGAACCGTCCGCACACACCTACCATCGAAAAAATCGAGGCGCGGATTCTTGACCGTCTTGAGCCGCTTCTTATCCAAGCCTTTGAATCTGCAAAATATTGTGAAATATTGTGAGCTCTGGTGATTACAACCATGGTATTTTGCGGTATAATTAAATTGAGCATTGAGAATTAAAAACAGAAAGAAGGACATTTAAAATGATTAGAAAAATTTTTGCATTTATTTTGATGGGGGCGTTGCTGGTGTTATCCGCCTGCAACGATGACACGCCTGTGGAAGTTCCGGCGGCACAACCACCGGGGGCCGTTGACGCGACTGCAAACTTAAGTGACGCAGAAGACGAGCCCGCGCCCGACGCGGAATGGAGGCTGACAGGCCGGTCAACTTCGCCGATGTCGGACCCTGATTCGGAATATTATATTCCCGATGATTTTTTGCCGGTGCTTGACGGCACAATTTTTGAAACGCTTCGGGAGAACCCCATGGTTCTGCTTCAATTGCAGCCGGTGACGCCCGGTGAGGAATTAATGATTCTGCACACAAGCATGGGTGATATTACCTTGCGGCTTTTCCCGGACGAGGCTCCCATTGCCGTTGACAATTTTACGACCCACGCCCGGAACGGGTTCTATGACGGGGTGACTTTCCACCGCGTAATCCCGGGCTTTATGATTCAGGGCGGCTGTCCCCTTGGCACGGGCACCGGGGGCCAAAGCATCTGGGGCCATGATTTCGGCTTGGAGCCCAGCCTTAATCTGCGGCATTTCCGGGGCGCGCTGGCAATGGCCCACGCTGGCGGGCGTATGGGAAGCCAGTTCTATATTGTGCAAAGCACATCCGTTGACCCGAGTACACGTGCCACCTTTGAAATGATGCAGGAGCTTCTGGATACGCCGCTGGGCCGATTTGCCGACGGGCAGCGTCTATATGCGTGGGATATTCACAGTGTCGAGGAATTTGAATATTTTATAGAAAACGGGGGAACTCCGTTCCTTGATTGGCATATGAACGACAACGCCCATACGGTATTTGGCCATGTGGTTGAGGGCATGGACGTGGTAGACGCCATTGCCAACGTATCCCGGGGCGCGAATGACCGTCCTGATGAACCGGTAATCATCGAACGCATTTCCTTCTTCTATTACGGAGGGTAACTATGTTATACCTAGACAATGCCGCAACAACACCATTGCATCCGAAAGCATTGGAAGCAATGATGCCATATTTTACGGAGTTTTTTGCCAATCCATCCAGCGTGTACGCACCGGCGCAAAAGGTTCGCGCGGCTGTTGGGGAAGCACGGCAGAGCATCGCCGACGCCATAGGCGCGGAGCGTGATGAAATTTTTTTCACCTCCGGCGGAACGGAGGCGGATAATTGGGCAATCAAGGGCGTATTGGATTCCCGGGGAGGGCATATAATCACAAGCTCTGTGGAGCATCACGGGGTATTATATGTTTTCGAGCATCTGAAAAAGCAGGGCTTTGAGGTGACGTATTTGCCCGTAGACACGGAGGGTCTTGTTGACCCGGCATCCCTGGAGGAAGCAATCCGGCCCGATACTCGCTTGATTTCTGTAATTTTCGCAAACAACGAGGTCGGAAGCATTCAGCCCATCAAGGAGCTTGGTGCGATTGCCAACCAACACGGCATACCGTTCCACACCGACGCGGTTCAGGCCGTGGGGCATTTGCCCATCGACGTTAAGGCCCTTGGCATAGACATGCTTGCCCTTTCGGCCCATAAGTTCTACGGGCCCAAGGGCATCGGGGCACTGTATGTAAAAAGGGGCACCAAGCTCGCGCCGGTTCTGCACGGAGGGGCACAGGAGAACAATCGCCGCGCCGGCACAGAAAATGTAACGGGAATAATCGGCATGGCGGCGGCACTTCGTGCTTCCCTGGATGAAATGCCCGGTGAGTTCACCCGGGTATCCGCGCTTCGCGACAGGCTTATAAATGAAATTTTAGAGAAAATCCCGCACACAAAACTTAATGGCGCGACAGGTGAAAAAAGACTTCCCGGAAACGTGAATATTTCCTTCAGTTTTATTGAGGGGGAGCTATTTCTTTCACATCTAAGCATGAATGACTGCTGCGTATCCACCGGGTCGGCATGTTCGTCCAACGCTCACGAGCCATCCCATGTGCTTATGGCAATGGGGCTGGATTCGGTGCTTGCAAATTGCGCAATACGATTTTCCCTTGGGCGCGTCAACACCGAAGCTGACATAACAAATTTAATGTCGATTCTGCAACCCACGGCGGAGAAGCTTCTCAAGCAATCCGTATTATATGATATGCATTTAAAAAACAAACGATAGGGAGCTTTTTTAAATCATGGACTACAGTGAAAAAGTAATTGACCACTTTATGAACCCGCGCAACGTGGGCGAGATAGAGGACGCCAGCGGGGTAGGAACGGTAGGAAACGCAAGCTGCGGCGACATCATGCGGGTTTTTCTAAAAATAGAAAATGATATTATCATCGACGCCAAGTTTAAAACCTTTGGCTGCGGAGCGGCAGTGGCGACCTCCAGCATTGCGACGGAGCTGGTAAAGGGAAAGACCGTCACGGAAGCACTCACCATCACCAACAAGGCCGTGACGGAGGCCCTCGACGGCCTGCCCGCGCCCAAAAGACACTGCTCTGTACTGGCGGAGGAAGCTTTGCATTCTGCACTGTGGGACTATGCCCAAAAAAACGGCCTCACAATCGAAGGGCTGGAGCCTCCAAAGGAAGAGTAGGACGATAAGAGAAAAGAAAGAGGGAGCAAGCAGCTCTCTTTTTTTGTTGGAAACAATTAAATACAATGTGTTGTACTATGGGAAATAATGCTTTATAATGGTTGTACTTTCCAAACAAAAACATTCAGAAGGAAACTAGGAGGGCTATGTATGCGCAAGCAGCGGAAACACATGGCTTTGCTGCTAGCCTTTGTGATGAGTGGCCTGACGAATTGAATTAATATTGGAATAGTCGATACTTTTTCGCACATCATGAAGATATCCATAGCATTACATTCTTGGGCGGTTTGTCAAGAGTTACATAGTCCTTACTCAATTATTAAATCGAACTCGTCAAAGCCAAGATAGTAATAAAATGTCTTTTCTAAGGACTCTATCAATCGCCGACCTCTTTCACCGTCCATATAAGCAGTAAATTCATGTGATAGCGTCAATCGGAAAACAGCGTAATCACCAAGCTGAACACTTACAGCGGTTTCGGGGGCTGCGGGGTCGCCATGATATATAACTTCTATATCTCTATCGAGCAGGCTATTAACAAAAGATACATCATTCACATTGTTAAGTTCTACCCATTTTGCAAAAATATCATGCGGCAAAAAACGCATCATAACACTTTCGTAAGAAATACTGCCTTGCTCCGTGATGAAAAAAATGTTGAGATAGTCATAAACATATGCCATATGTTGCTGTTCGTTCCTGTTCTGTCCGTATGGCGGCTCAGGGCTGTTGAATAAATCTGTGGTAGTAAATACAACCACAAACACGATTCCAAGGCAAGCCGCAAGTGTCGATAGGCTATAGATATACTTCATTCTTTTTTTCTTCGTACTGTTGTGTTGGCTGACTTTTTCATGTATCAGTGCCGCTTGTTCTTTAGATGTCCTCATAAACGAAACCCTCCCGTTCCAATTCTAATTTTAGAGCCTGTTTTGCACGGTAAACAAGATTTTTTATTTGCTTGATGTTTTTGCCTAATACGGTGGACGCACCTTCATAACTCATATCTTCAAAGCATACCAAATGCAAAACATCCCTGTAGTCATCGTGCATATTTTTCATTGTTTTGTGCAGTTGCTTGTTTTGTTCGTTTTTGAGGATTGTTCTTTCAAGCACTTCATTGTCGGATAACTCATTTTCTAAATCCTCTATTGGTACAGATTGCCGTTTTGACTGTTTCCTCAAATAATCAATCACATTATTGCGCGCTATTTTATACAGCCATGTTTTGAACATATAGTCATTCTTGAAATGATTTTTTCGGACGATAAGCTCAACAAATGTATCAGCCGCTATATCTTCGGAAACAGCTATGTTATTTGCAAATCCATTGATATAAAATATAAGGCTGTTGTTGTACATTTCAACCAATTCATCAAGTCCGCTGTTATCACCGCTCAAATAGCGTTGGTAACACAATGCGCCTTTATCCAATTACATCTACCCCTTTCACGATATTTCAAGCTATTACCCATGTTTTCCGTCACTCCCTTTAATAGTTTGTAAGTCCTTACACCTATTAAGCGAATGAACTCGTAAAAAGTCTCACCTAAACTAAAATTTATTTTACCTAACATTTTTCCAATGCCTTTGGGTTTGTTGTCAATAGGAACTTTTTATGACTGGAAAAAACCCGAATAATTGTTCGCGACTTTGTTACCTCACTTATGTTATAGCACTTGTGTTGTCAAGGTAGCTTAATAAATAATGGTAACGCTTAAACGCTCAAGGCATAAGGAAGCAGGCAAATTATCGTTATTGCTTGCTGTCTTTCCATATTATAATTAACTTGCAGTAGAAAATTTATATTTTGTGTAGAGGCGATGAAATGAGCACACATCATAAAGTAACACTAAAGCCAATCAGCGAAGTTGCAGAATTTATGAAAAATTTGATACCGGCTAACATACCCGAAGCTTATGCGCTAAATCCGGTTTTTAACAACATTGCAAGCGAAGAAAGTATTAGAATCGGGGTTATTGCATTTAGGGATTTTCTATATTTATTTTTTGACCGCCTGATATTGGACGGGTATTTGTACGCCACGCCACCCAACAAGCCAAGTAGTATGACCGATTATCCTTTTTTGGACGGCATATCAAACCTGTTAGCCGAGATAGGTTATAACGGTGTATTAGCAGAAAGTGGCGATTCATTATTAGTGACCCAAATATCGTCACAAACTGCGTCTAAAATTACAGGTTCAAATATGATTAAGTGCTTGCGGTTTCTAGCCATTTGCGGATTTGTTTTTAGTAATATTGATTTAGATTCAAAAAACATTAAGATTTTTGAATCACTACCATTAGAAGTGTCATATCCCAATAACCCAAGCATGATTACAGGATTAAAAGCCCTGTCGGTTGCAAATATGGAGTTGCGAACAACAAGAAGATTTTGGAATGACCATAATCTTTTATTGTGCGACTATAGACCGATAAAAGCAGAACCTACCGAAACACACGATATATTAAAGGATTATTTGCACCCATTGCCCGATAAGGTTCAAGAATTTGCTTTGAAATTACATCAGCGTTATACAAACATGGGAATGACTTGTTCTATTAGAATATTAGGAGATATTAATTTTGCTTATGCGGATATAAGCAAAAGCAAAAAAGCATTATCACCCACAGATATATACGCTTTAAGCGTGTGGCAAATTTCTATTTCTATGAAAAATGGGTATTGCATATTTGTAAGACCAAAAAAGGCAAATAAGTATACAGAAGTAATTGAGAAGTTCCCTTTAGTTTTACAAGAAAAAATTACAACCGGATATGGCTGTGACAGAAAGAGGGGTGAGCCCTGCCAAGGCGGTTGCCAAGGAATTAGCATACCTTTAAATAATTCTATATTTGATATAGCTAAAGATATTGAAATATGGATTGATAATGAAACGCCAAACTTGCGCAGAAAATAAGCATTTTCTTCACCGAGCGTACTTATACAGTATCGACAAGTCGAAACTGTCGTGCGCCCCGTTGGGGATTAAAAAGATAGCGGACTTCGCTCCTGTAAAGTCACAACATTTCTCCACAAGAGCAAAGCCCACTATCTGAAAAATGCCTTGCCCCCTTTCGCGTTTCCACTCAAAACCAATGTTTTACCGCAAACAGGGCAATTGAGTATATTTTAGTAGCGCTTCAAATTTGAAACACCCTTCACATCATAACGCCTAATGATTGTGTAGTTGGAACAAGATGCGTATGGGTTTTTGTTTTTAGGTTATGGCAAAGGGCTTGTGCCGTTTATATACCGTGACCGCACATTTCTGCCCATATACTCTGTAGGCAGCGTTATGGGGTATGATGCAGCTTGGGAAGGAGAATTAAGATTGGCACGCTTTACAAGAGGAAGCCCGCTTGCAAGAGCCTTGCCTGAAATCGGCCACATGCTGATAAGGGAATTAGATATTGGTGAGATAGAATGGAGATAATTGCAAACGCATAAAATGAGGGCCTCACTAACGACATTGGGCACCGGGAGTGTGACTGACTCGGAAAAACCCCGTGAATTACGCAGAATTTGCGAGCAGTAAGGCGCATGGCGACATTAGAAAAGGCGAGAATTCGCGCAGATGATTAAATCTGCAAGCGAATTCCGCCTTTCTTTGTCGCCCCAGCCGAAACGGCCGCGAGCAAACGTAGTAATCACGGGGTTTTTCCGAGTCAGTCACACTCCCGGTGCCCAATGTCATTGGCGAAGCCCCCTTGCTTTGTCTTTTTGAGCATTAATTAGACATTTTCCTAAGATTATGTTATAATTGATAAAATTCTTTGGTCTGTGGTGGAGGGTATGATGATATATCAAAAAGGCGATAAAATCGTATATCCTCTGTATGGGGCGGGTATTATAGAGGACTTGGAAACCAAGGAAATCGACGGGGAAATGCAAACCTACTATGTACTAATCATTCCCATTGGCAATCTAAAAATAATGATATCTGCGGCAAAGGTAGAAGTTCAGCGGGTGCGGGCCGTTCACAGTAAGAGTGTAATAGTAGGATTTCTTGAGGCCGCGCTGGAAGTTGCGGTTGACATGCCGGAAAACTGGAATCAACGCTACAAGGAAAATATGGAGCGTTTAAAATCAGGAGACTTGACCCAAGTGGGGCTGGTCTTTAACAGTTTACTTCTGCGAGAACGGGAGCGGGGACTTTCCACCGCAGAGAAAAAAATGATGACCACGGCAAAACAAATCATCCTTTCTGAATTAATTCTCTCCATGGATATAGACAAAACCGAGGCCGAAAAAATCTTAGACAAGACATATGCTTAAAATGTAGGGACTGTTGCGAAACAGCCCCTTTTTAGAAAGGAAGCTTTCTGTGACAAGGAATATCACACTATACATCGAGAAGGACTACGCCGCGCTTAGCCAAAAGGCCGCCATGATTTTTGCGCAGAATGTTAAATTCGCACCAACAGCTGCTTATGGCTTTGCCACCGGCTCTACCCCGGAAGGAATGTACGAAAAAACAGTGCAAATGCACGAGTCTGGCGAAATTGACTTCAGCAAGCTGACAGCATTTAATTTGGACGAATACTATCCCATCAGCGGGGACAACCCGAAAAGCTATAAATATTTTATGGCAACGAAGCTTTTTGACTCGATTGGACTTTCGCCGGAGCGGCGTAACATTCCCGACGGTGAGTCAAAAGACCCTAAGGCCGAATGCTTCGCTTACGAAGAAAAAATAAATGCCTGCGGCGGAATAGAATTGCAGGTTCTGGGCTTGGGGAACAACGGGCATATCGGATTTAACGAGCCGGCCGATATTTTCACCGGCGCGACATCATATGTGCAGCTTTCGGAAAATACCATTCAAAGCAACTCGCGCTTCTTTGACAAGCCCGGGGACGTGCCGCGTCACGCCATTACAATGGGTATTCACTCAATTATGATGGCCAAGCGTATTATGATGCTTGTCAGCGGAGAGGCCAAAGCCGGCATCCTTCGCGATGCTCTTTTGGGGCCCATTACGCCACTTGTTCCTGCCTCGGCGTTGCAGCTGCACCGCGATGTAATTGTTGTAGCGGACAAAGCCGCCGCAACCCATCTATAGTATGTCCGGTTTTGTGCGTCAGGCTTCTATTCTTGCCGGCGCATCTGTTTTTGTGCGCTTGCTGGGGTTTGCATACCGATTGCCTCTTACGGATTTAATCGGCGACGAGGGCAATGCTTATTATATTACGGCGTACACTGTTTACACCTTCGCGCTGGTGCTGTCTTCGGGGACTATGGTTGCCGCGATTTCAAGGCTCACCAGCGAGCGCATCGCAAAGGGGCAGTATCGCAACGCACATCGGCTTTTTAAAACCGCAATGGGGCTTGTTATGTCTATGGGCCTGGTTGCGGGGCTTATTATGTTTTTTGGCGCGGATTTAATTTCCCAACGGATTTTTAATATGCCGGAAGTGGCCCATTCTGTTCGGGCGTTGACTCCGGCTGTTTTTTTTGCGTCAATTTTGGCGGTTTTTCGTGGATATTTTCAGGGAATGAAGACATCCGTGCCGACGGCGTTGTCCCAAGTCATTGAACAGATTTTTAAAGTGGCTTTCAGCGTGTGGCTGGCATTTTTGTTTTTAGACGCTGCTTTTGTGGAATACGCCGCTGCCGGAGCGGCCCTGGGAACGGCAATCAGCCTACTGCCCGCCATAGGTGTGGTGCTTTGGCTGTACTCGCTTATTTCAAAAGACCTGCGGAAACGTGCCGAAGACGACCTGCGGCGCGACTATGAAACTCGGAGCTTTCAGGTTGCGTCTATTTTACGCACTGCATTCCCTATGATTATCGGTGTCGGGCTGGTGTCTCTGGGGAATTTTTTAGACATTTCTATGGCGACATCCAGGCTTGACGGAGCATTTTCAGAGGACGAAATCCGGGTTTTGGTCGGCCAGTTTAACGGAAAATTTATTCTGCTGACAACTCTGCCCGTATCCTTGTCCATGGCCCTTTCGGCGGCGGTGATTCCGGAAATCACATCCTCCCGCGTAACCTTCGACGACGACGCTGTCCGGCAAAAAACCAATATGGCCATGCGCCTTTCCATGATTATTTCGATTCCGGCGGCTGTCGGGCTTTCTGTTTTAGCCGACCCAATCGTGGCGTTGCTGTTCCCCGCCCACCCCGAGGGCGGCTGGCTTTTGCGCTACGGCGCGGTAAGCATTGTCTTGCTGGCCATGGTGCAGATTCTCACCGGCGTCTTGCAGGGAATCGGCCATGTGGGCATTCCCGTCATCGGAATGTTCTTTGGCGTGGCCGCGAAAATTCCGGTTAATTATTTCCTCATGGCAATACCCTCCATTAATATTCTTGGCGCGGTAATCAGCACCATTGTGTGCTTCGCCGTCGCCGGCCTGTTAAATCTTTTTTTCCTGTACCGCTTTACGGGAATTTTGCCCCAGGTCGGAAGCATGTTTGTAAAGCCCCTTGTGGCGTCGGCCGGAATGGGCTTTATTTGCTTTGGCATTTACTATCTCGCGGCGTTGCACGCATCAAATTCTGTTGCCACTATTGCCGCTTTGCTGTCCGGCGGTATCGCGTATTTGATTTTAATGGTTCTCATAAGAGGATTTAAACCCCGGGATGTTGCGGCTTTGCCTCTGCCCAGAGGCATCCGCAGATTGCTTGGGTCGTAGAGGGCCGGAGCGCAACTAAAAAAGAAAGAGGCTTTATATGAAAATAATTTTTATGGGGACGCCGGCTTTTGCGGTGCCCAGCTTAAAAGCACTAATTGAGAGTCATGAGGTGGTGGCCGTTTGCACCCAGCCAGACCGGCCGGCCGGCCGCGGGCATAAGCTGCAACCAAGCCCGGTAAAAATCGTGGCCGAAGAGTACGGTATTCCCGTATTGCAGCCTGAAACCCTTAAAAAATGGGGGGCCGCGCGTTGCGACGAGGGCACAGAGCCTTGCGCAAATGAAGCCCGCTCCCGGTTAAAAGCCTTCGGCGCGGATGCTTTTGTTGTGGCGGCATACGGCCTGCTGCTGCCTAAGGGTGTTCTAAATATGCCGCCTCACGGCTGCATAAACGTACATGCCTCCCTTTTGCCAAAATATCGCGGTGCGTCTCCCATTCATGCCGCATTATTAAACGGCGATGCCGAAACCGGAATCACCATTATGCACATGGACGTGGGCATAGACACCGGCGACATAGTTTTGGCAAAGTCCATCCCAATCATTGAATCCGACCGCCTCCCCACCCTTCATGACAAGCTGGCGGAGCTTGGCGGCGATTTAATCCTGGAGGCTCTGAGCCAAATAGAAAACGGCACTGCCACCCGCACCCCGCAGGACGAGGCGAAGTCAACCTATGCTCCGCTGATTCAAAAAACAGACGGCCATATAAGTTGGTCAAGCCCCACCGCCCAAATAATTAACCAATGCCGAGCACTGGACCCATGGCCGGGATGTTATGCTGTGTATGAAAACCAGCCCTTAAAAATATGGGCGGTCAAAGGAATTCAAGGCCTCTCATTAAAAAGCTTTAATATAGAATCGGCATCACCCGGCACGATTTTAGCCGCTGACCACACAAACGGCATTATAATAAAAACCGGGGACGGCGCGGCTTTAATAACCGAGCTGCAAGCCCACGGGGCAAAAAGAATGCCCGCTACAGATTATCTGCGCGGGCGCAAGCTTAGTGCTGGGGAAGTGCTTCTATAAGAGTGCGCAATTCATTTAACGCCGGTTTAAAATCAAAGCTTTCTATTTGGTCGGCGAGAGTGGCGGCCTCCGGAATCAAGCGGAGTTCATCCAGAAAATCCAGACATTTGACGCTTTTGGATTCCAATAAGGTCTTCAGTTGATTCAACAGCTCCCGAGCATCCTCTTTGGTCTTACCACCGGGAGGCCGCACGGGCTCCGGCACGGAAATGCCTTCGAGTACGCGGTTAAGTTCATTTTCCAAATCGGATAATTGGTCGGGCATTTTGCCCTCCGCTAGGGAATTTTCCACAGCCTTTGCGATTTGCGCCAGCGTGTTTTCGCCAATCAGCCCGGCCGAGCTTTTTAAGGTATGCGCTAATCTGTGGGCGGTCTTAACATCGCCTGTCTCTAGGGCCTGGATTATGTCCGGGAGAGTTTTTTTATGACTTTTCGCAAAGTTTATCCCCAGCTTTTTTATGACATCCGCGTTCTTTAGGAAATCATCAATGCCGTCTTTGGCTACGGGCGGTTGCTTGCGGATATACTTGGTTAAAACCTCGTTTAGGCGTGTTGTCTGTATAGGTTTTGAAATAAATTCGTCAAAGCCGCTTTTTAAGAATTCCTCTTCTTGGCCGACCACGGCATTTGCGGTAAGAGCCACGATGGGACGGTCATAATCCATAGCCCTCATCATGCGCATGGTTTCCGTGCCGTTTAGCCCGGGCATCAGATAATCCATAAACACAATGTCATAAACATTGCCCTGTCGGATTTTATTTATTGTGGCCTGTCCGCTTGTGCAAGTGTCTACGGAAAGGTCATAAAACGCAAGCAGGCCCTTTGCCACAAACAAATTGTCGTCCACATCGTCAACCACAAGAACCTTGCCGTGGGGCATGGGATTTGGCACAAATTTGAACCTTTGCGTAACCGGCCTCGATTCAAAGCTTTGAAGGGTGGATGCCAGCTCCTTGCCCAGCACTTCCGCGCCGCATGTTTTTTGCGGAATACGGACAATTACAGTTGTTCCCTTGCCGGCTTCGCTCTCAAAATCAATCTGCCCATTCATCATTTGCACTAAGCTGTATACGATGGGTACGCCCAATCCCGTGCCGCTGATAAAGCGTTCCTCCCGCTCATGAAAGCGTGAATATTCGCTGGTTTTTATGGCCTCCAGCTGCTCTTGGCTCATGCCGAAGCCTGTGTCCTGCACAGAAATAACCAGAGTTACATAGCCTTTCCGCTCTTTTTCGCATTTTAATCCCAGCAACACATAGCCGGACTCCGTATACTTAAAGGCATTAGAAATCAAATTGCTTATTATTTGCCTGATGCGCAGCGCGTCCCCTGTCAGCCGGATGGGCAAATTTTCATCTATTTTCACTTTAAAGGTGATATTTTTAGGCTCTAAATGTACCGTATGCAAATGCACTGCGTCTATGACCAGGCCCGCTATTTCGTATTCCTCTTCTATAACAGACATTTTCCCCGATTCGATTTTGGAAAAGTCTAAAATGTCGTTGACGATGCTCAACAGCATTTGGGCCGAATCATAAACTTTAGTAAAGGCTTCCTCCATATGCCTAGACAGGGCGGGGCTTCGCAGTTGAATCTCAGATATGCCCAAAACAGCGGTAATGGGCGTGCGGATTTCATGGCTCATCCGTGCCAAGAACCGCGATTTTGCCCTGTCGCTTTCCTCCACGACTTCAAGGCGTTTCATTTCAGCCATGGCGTTTTTCAGCTCTCGCAAGTCCAAGGTGTAACACAAAATCATGCTTTTGCCCTTGTACTGTATGCGAGCATAAATGCACTCGACGGGTACTAATTCCCCATCCTTTAGCTGATGCATCCACTCAAAACGGGCATAACCCTCCTGGAATGCTTTTTTTGCGTACATAACGGCTTTTTCCGGAGTAGGCGTGCCGCATGGCTGAAGCTCTGGCGAAAAGGAATAAAGATTTTCAACCACCTCTTGTGGGTCATCCACCTTAAAAAGCTCTTTGGTCTGCTTATTGGCGAAAAACAAATTGGTATCATCGCCAAATATGCCAATAACATAGGGCGAGGAGTCTATAATCGCTTGATTGAGCTCACGGGTATCGCGCTCTATTTCCAGTGCCTCCTTCATGGCGGCCTCTTGCTCGTTCCGGATTAAAGCGTTGGCAAACATCAGGCCGGCCGAGGCAAGCATTTCCATTTCGCCGTCGGTGAATACGCGCTCCCGGTGGCAGTCCGTGACACTTAAAGAACCAAAGGACTCATTATTCACCAAAAGCGGCACCGACGCTAAGGATTTCATGCCATGCTCGGCCATAAAAGCCGCGTTTTCGGGGTGCTCTTCAGAAACGGCACGGTTTATTCTTTCGCCACGGTTAAGTGTTTCAAGCCATCCCGGCCTGGAGCTGTAGGGGAAATGCATACCCAAGGCACCTAATATTTTGGCCTCATCCCCATAACTCAACCAGTTATGCCGAAGGACAAAATGAAGCTCGCCGTCAATTATTTCGTCTCTCCAAAGATGGACACGGTCCGCGCCCACGCTTCTGCCGACGATTTCCATACCCTTAAGAATTGCCGCCATGGGGTCGTCATTGGAAGTAAGCAAAATCTGTGCCGCCTGATTAATTGTCCCCAGCATGTTCTCGCGATATTTGAGAGCTTCCCGGGACAGCTTAATGGTTCGTGCCAAATCTCCGATTTCATCGTTGCGCTCCAAGCCAAAAAGCTCCGCGTGTTCGGTTATGTCCGCCGTGCTTTGGGTCAGCCTGTATAAGGGGACGAGTGCCATATTACGTATCAACAGATTCCCTATCACAACGGATATAATCAAAACGGCAAAAACGGCAATAATCATAGGCAAATAGAACGAGTCAAGGACGCCGGCATGACGCGAAAGCACAACAATAGACCAATCCGTCCCAATAATCGGCGCGATGCTGGCATACCGGTACACGCCCTCCAAAGAGATGGCGGTGTGGGTGTATATGCCGGGCTGAAAGATGCCATGAGTCATCATTTGCAAATGACGGTTAATACCGTAGGCCAGCAACGGGTTGTAGTCCGCCTCCGGTATGGAGGGAAGAGTCGCCATGCCAACATCGTCCAGCACAGCCAGAAGCTCGGCACTGTCCATACGGACATTACCGTTGCGGTCAATGATATAGCCCCTCTTATTATCTGCGTCAAAATCGCCAAAGATGGAGTCAAACACGCCGTCAAATCTGGTGCCGGTGGTAACAACCCCAACAAAACGGCCTTGATAATACATCCTGTGGTTAGACCATATGTAAAGCTCCCCGCCAATTTCCCGGGTGCGCTGGATATTGATTATAAAGGGCATTTCCGCATCTCGGGTATCAAAAAACCATTGAGCCTCGGGACGATAGTAACGAACAATACCCCATGAATGAAATTCCTCAAAGGAGAGATTTACGTCGAAAGTATATGCCTGTAAGGTTTCATATGACGTAAACATCATGTATACACCCGGCACAAAAACCGTGTAGCCCATGATTTCATAAAAGGCTATGGCTTTGTTTTCCAAGGCCTCCGTGCCGGCAAGCCATCGGGATATGGTTGTGGAGCGTGAAATCTGCTGCATCAAAACAAAATGCGGACTGGTGCTGATTTGGAAATTCGCCGCCGCCTCAATTGAATACTGCCGCGCCAGCCTCCGGGCGAAATCATCTGAAACAGCACTTGTTATGCGGCTGACCATTACCATCAATAAAACCAATGCAAACACGGGAATACCAAAGTACAATATTCCCGCGCGAAAAGCGAGCCGATTCTTATAACGGTGAGATACTTTTTCCCCAAACTTTGCCATTCGTTTCCTCCACCAATGATTTTTTATCTAAAGAATGGCAACGGGTCAATGGCAACGCCGTTTCTGCGTATTTCGAAGTGGAGGTGGTTGCCAGTGGACATGCCGGTAGTCCCCACATCGGCGATATGCTGGCCTCGGGTTACACGTTCGCCCTGGGTTACGCGGTTGCGGGAATTGTGAGCGTACAGAGTGCTATAGCCGTTGCCGTGGTCTATGATTACGGTGAGGCCATATCCGCCACTCCAGCCTGCCAGCCGTACGATTCCATCTGCGGCGGCGTTGATTCTGGTGCCGGCGGG
>WQSB01000034.1 GCA_009788085.1 Defluviitaleaceae bacterium | reverse complement strand
GATAACGCACCGCGATGTGCCATGCTGTCAACGCCCCGAGCCATACCGCTGACTATAATTACTCCGGCCTCCGCCAGCGGCTTAGCCAAAAGCCGCGCCGCCATCAGCCCATATTCCGAACACTTCCTCGAGCCGATAATCGCCACTTTATGAGTATTATCGGTTGGCAGATTTCCCATACAGAAAATCCCCACCGGCGGGTCTGGAATTTCCTGCAAAAGCTCCGGAAAACGCTCGTGATTTTGAGAAAAATACGCCATTCCCTTGGCTTCCATTTCCTCCAAAATTCCCTCTATGTATTGCAAATTCCGCCGCGAGGCCAGCGCGGAAGCGGCTTGCTGCGTCAGCCCCGCCTCAAGCTCCAGCTCCGGCGTTCTTGCGTTAAAAACCTCACGCCCGCTCCCGAAAATTTCCAACATCGCGTTCAGCTTCCTCGAGCTCACATACGGCGTCAACGAAGACAGCCACAACATATATATGTCGTCGTGCATTGCGATAGCACCCCCAAAGCTTTTTCCATGCATGATTTTACGATGTAACATAGAAAAAGAAAAGCCTTATGCTTTGGATTTTCTGACGCAGATTCTATCAAGTTACATATAATCCTCTCATTTTGCCACAATAATGCCAAGGGTTGCATTTTGCGTGGGTGAAAATACCTGATATCAGGTATCGCAACTCCCAATGAAAGGAGCAGCATATGAAATTTTGGATAAAAAAACTGGCCTATATAGTGCTGGCCATAGTGCTGATAAGTGTGTGTGTAAACATGTTTCTGGGGCCGCATTATATAGCGGCGGGGGGCCTTACGGGCCTTGCGATTATTTTGGAGGAATGGCTAAATGTGAGCCGCAGCGTGGTCATATACATCGGCAACGGAATCGTGCTGGTGCTGACATTTATCTTTTTGGGGCGGGAGATATTTTTTAACACGGTAATCGGCGCGTCACTTTTGCCAATGGTAATCAGCATAGTGCCGAAGTACATGCTAATCAGCGACAGAATGCTGTCGATGGTAATAGGCAGCGCGGTTTTTGGTATTGCGGTAAGTATTTTGTATCACAATAATGCAAGCAGCGGCGGCACCGCCGTCCCTCCGTTGATTCTGAAAAAATATTTAAACATAAGCCCGTCCGTGGGACTGTTTGCTACGGACGGACTCGTGGTGATTCTGTGTTTGTTTGTCTTCGATGTGGATGCGTTCTTTTACGCCATCGCGTCTATTTTTATCACTTCGGCTGCCATGAATTATATCGAAAACGGCGCGAACAGAAAGAAAATGGTGTATATCATCAGCCGCTTCCACGAATCTATCATGAAGGATATTTTGCACGAAATCGGACGCGGCGTGACACTTATTCCATCCGTCGGCGCGTTTGAGCAACAACAAAAGCCCATGCTTATGGTAACGCTGGGCAAGAAGGATTATCAAAAGCTTGTCACCATCGTGGACACCCACGATAAGGAGGCCTTTATGATAACCGACACCGTCTCAGACGTACACGGCAAGGGCTTTAGTTATGAATCTGGGAGTGTTTAATTTAAGGTCTAGTGGATAATCCCCAACCTAGCATGGGAGCAGAGTCAATGATATCGTTAAACAAAGCAATCAAATCAAGGTAGTTGCCGTCTACAAGTTCTGGCAGAACTGGTCTTATGGCTGTGTCCAAGTTGGTTACATTGCCGTTTATGGTCAGCGCGATATCCAAATAACCATCGCTTGCATAGTCAAGAAGAAGGAATCCGAATTCGAAACCGGCATAGTATCCGTTTTCAAGCTCACCATAGCTGTAATCGAAGCTGATAGTGATGTCATCACCATGTACTTCCCTAAACCATTCCCAGCCTTTGCCGGCCAGCACAAGCAAATCCTCCAGTGCTTCGGCCAACTCTGCAAGCAGCTCATCCCATTCCTCTTCGGAAACTTCAAATACGACGGCTTCAAGCTCGGCGGCGGCCAAGGCCACAAACTCGCTCAAGTCCATCACAAAGAACTGATAATTAAACTCCGCCGGGCTGAAAGCCAGAAGCATTTGCAAAATCGCGGGCAGTTCTAACTCATAGATAACCAAAAGAGTCGGGTTTTCCAAGTCGTTCAAGTCCATGTCGAACCAGTATCGGATGGTAACGTCAACGTCCATGTCCATGCTTATATTGCCAAATACCGGCATCGACACCGGTACGCTGATTATTAATTCGTAGAACATGGTTGCGGCCAAGCCGTTGGAGTACACCGTGCCGGCAGATGTCATAACGATGCCGTCGCGCAGCGTGTCAAAGACCATTTGCCACATCGTGGATAACTCGTTGCCTTCGGCCATTTGAAGGTCAAGGCTGAACTCTACTTCGTATTCAAAGTCAAAGGATGTCGGGAAATCGTGAATATCCCTTGCCTGTACGGGAATGGCCATGCCGATTAACAGCACCATCACCAATGTGGAACACAACAACTTGCCAAAAAACTTTTTCATGTAAATCCCTCCTAGGTTTTATAATTTCTATCCGGGCGTAGCCGCTTTAGGGCCTCGCCCATTTTCTTTTCCACGCCGTTTTCGGACGGGTGGTAGTAGACCTTGTCGCGCAATTCATCGGGTAAGTATTCCTGTGGCACATAATGGCCGGGATAATCGTGGGCGTATTTATATCCTACATTAGGCTTTTTCAGGTGTGGCGGAATGGTCTTTATATGAATTTTCTCCACATCGGCCAGCGCATTTCCTATGGCAACATAACAGGCGTTGCTTTTTGGCGCGCATGAAATATACGTGACCGCTTGGGATAAAATGATTTGGCTTTCGGGCATTCCGATAAACTGAACGGCCTGCGCCGCCGCAGTGGCTACCATCAGCGCGTGAGGGTCGGCGTTGCCCACGTCCTCCGACGCACAGATGACCACACGTCTTGCGATAAACCTGGGGTCTTCCCCGGCGTAGAGCATTCTGGCTAAATAGTACAGAGCCGCATCCGGGTCGGAGCCGCGCATACTTTTGATAAACGCAGAAATTGTATCATAGTGATTGTCGCCGTCCCGGTCGAAAAACAATGTTCGTTTTTGAATACACGCCGCCGCGACCTCCAAGTCTATAACAATTCGTCCATCGGCTTGGGGCTCGGTGGTGAGAGCTGCCAGCTCCAGCGCGTTTAATGCGGCGCGGGCGTCTCCGCCGGCCTTGTCAGCCAGGAAGTTCAGCGCGTCGTCGTCGGCCTCTACGGGCAAAAACGCCATTCCGCGTTCTGAGTCCGCCAACGCACGTTTTAGCAACACCAAAATATTTTCTTTCGTAAGGGGATATAGCTCAAAAATCATTGAGCGTGAAACCAATGCCTTGTTGACTTCAAAATAAGGGTTTTCCGTAGTCGCGCCGATGAGAACGACTGTGCCGTTTTCTACATAGGGCAACAGCGCGTCCTGCTGAGCCTTGTTGAAGCGGTGGATTTCGTCCACAAACAAAATCGTCCGTCGGCTGTACAGCGCGATGGCGGCCTTGGCGTCCTCCACTGCGCGCCCGATGTCCTTCACACCGGCCGAAGTAGCGTTTATTTGTGTAAAAACCCCTTGAGTGGCCGTGGAAATTACTGTGGCCAATGTGGTTTTTCCCGTTCCGGGAGGGCCATGAAGCACCAAGGAGGCCAGCTTGTCTGCGCGGATTGCGCGGCCCAGCAGAGTGTTTCTTCCTATTATATGTTCTTGACCTACCCATTCTTCCAAGGTGCGCGGCCGCATTCTGGCTGCTAAGGGGGCTTCCTTTGCAGTAGCCATTATTCCATTAGGAGCATGGGGTATCTTGTTACCATTTGCTCTATAAAAATGCTTAGCTCCATTTTATGTGCATGTGATAAGTTCATGAATTTAATGCCGTATAGAAATTTTCCTTCGGATATCGGGCTGAAGAAAACAACCGTGGCATCGCAACTGATATCTACGGTTCTTGCCAGGTCGGAGGCTTCACCTTCCAATGATAGCTTTGTGCCTATTGGGAATTCTGCCATGGCGATGAAACTCATTCCGCCGTCGGAGATGTCCTTTGCCGTGACATCTATCCAGTCTCGCCCGTCCTTGCTGATGCGTGCGTTTACACCCAACATGTTTGTGCGTACCGAAACACGTTTTTCTTGCATCTTTACGCCTTCTTTCTATTGCTCCTTCAATTTTTTTTGAATACTCTTTAAGAACCCGCAGACCCATCGGTTTATGGCGGGGTTGATTGTTGTTTCGTTGTCGCAGACTTGAAAGGTTGTGTCAATTTGCGTCATATCGTAAAAGTACAGCATGTCAACAAGGCGCAGTACACTAAGTAGAAGAGATGTGAAAACAATCTCGGCATCTTGGTTGCCGTCCAAAGTAATCACATCGAATAAGTCCGGCCGTGTGCGGATTTCTTCCATTACAGACGGGTGGAGGTTCATATGGTCCGTGTGCCGTTTGTATACAATTGTTAAATTGTCGTCCTGACGTTTTCTCGAAAGAAGACGCTCAATAATTTTTTCGATTCGGCAATGCAAGTCCACAACCAGCACGCGCCAGTGATTTTCTTTCGCGAAGCGGATTAAATCTATGGCTTGCTGGCGGTTGCGGGGATATCCGTCGATAAGGCCCGGGGTATGCTGCAACGCGAATTCCCTAAAAACATTGCATGTAATTTCGTCGGACACAAGAATGCCTCTGGCGGTCAGGTCTTTAATTTCCGGGTTGTCGGCGGCTTTTGTGCGAAAAATATCACCCATGCTGGCCGAATGCAAATCGGGCAGCCAGTAGTGCTTCATGCTTTGCACCAGCGTTCCCTTGCCTCCGCCGGACTCACCAAGCAGCACTATAAAATCCCATTTCTCTAATAATAACGGTTTACGGCTCATATTAGTGCATCCTCCTAATCTTTTACGTATTGTACGCCTTTCCCTCGCGGTATTCAAGCACAAAAATTGGGCAGGGAAAAAAGTTTGCGTGTCCCGGCGATTTTGTGTAGATTATACGCAGGTGATTTCTTTGAGAGACTTGAAAATTCACGAGTCATATATTTTTGAGAACGAATATTTTTTGTTGGCCATGCGAATCTATGGTTTTATTTTTCCTTTTATATTGTTTTTCGCGCTGGAAAGCCTTAACCCCGCTTCCTCGGGGTTGGGTTTCATATCCGTGATATTTTCCGTATTTTTGCTATATCTTATGGCGGCTGCGGTTTTTTCGCTGTTGGGGTCGGTTGTTTGGGCTTATGGAATTGTCTCGGCGGCTTGGCTGGTGGTTTACATTGTTAATCATTTTAGGCTGATGGTCACAGGGGGAGTTTTTGTACCTACCGACTTCTTCCTTGCCGGGGCGGCTTTTCGGATGATGGAGCCTGGCTCGATTATTATTGAGCGGGTTTTTCTGCTGCGAGTGTTTTTAATACTTATAATTCACGCGCCTCTCATTTTTGTTCATTTTAAAATAAAACCGCTGAAGCGGCTTTTGGGCTTTCCCGTTGCGGCGGCTATTTTTATTGTCTTTTTTACGGGCAATTTTGCTGCGGGAAATATTTTATATCCCCTTGGGCTGGCGGAGGGCACAATCTCCTCAAGATACCGGGAACACGGGCTTATCGCGGGATTTTATTCCGCGTGGATAGACCACACCACAAGGATTCGCATTGAAAACGCCGATGAGCTTATTGAAAAATTTTTTACCTCTGCCTGGCCCGCCACAACCGGAGATATTATTCCCACGCCTACGTCTGCGCACCCTAACGTAATCGTCATAATGTCCGAGGCCTTTTTCGACCCTACGACTATGCCCAATCTAAGCTTCTCTCAGCCGCCCATGCCAAATTTCAACAGGCTGGCCGCATTGGAAAACTCTCTAAGCGGCAACATCGTGGTTCCCGTTTATGGCGGCGGCACCTCCAATACGGAATTTGAATTTCTTGGCGGCAGCCCTCACTTGTTCTTTGGTAGCCGTTTTTATGTACCCTTTGAAAATTGGGAGCGTTACTTTTCCCGGGAAATACGCACGACTTTGCCCTGGCTTTTCCGCGCAAACGGATACCGCGCCGTCAGCATTCATCCGTATTACGAGGATTTTTTTAACCGAAATCGGATTTACCCCAACATCGGCTTTGAAGAGTTTATCACTCTCGAGGACATGCCTGACGCGCCTGTTTGGGGCAGTTTTATTTCCGACGAATATTTTACGGACAGGATAATTGAGCAAATTCTTTTGGCGGAGGAAGACAATGTTCCGCTGTTCCTGTTTGGAATATCCATGCAGAATCATTGGGGCTTCGACCCTATGAAATACGGAACCCTGGACTTGGCCGTGATGGCCGAGAGCCCATATCTGAACGAAAACGAAATAGGCAGCGTCAACTCCTTTTTGCAAGGAATCCACGATGCGGACAAGCAATTGGGCAGACTTGTGGATTTTGTCGAAAATCGTGACACTCCTACGATTATCGTGTTCTTTGGAGACCATTTGCCCATTCTGGGGCTTCACGCCGACCGTATTTTTGAAAAGCTGGGCTTCGTTTCCCAACAGGAGGACTTCTACTGGACCCTAGAGGACTGGCAAGCCATATTCCAGACGCCCTATTTGGTCTGGGCAAATTATGACCTTAACCGGGACTGCCGGGGAACGGTTTCCACCTTTGCCTTGAGCGCGTTGGTTGCGGAGGCCTCGGGAATTCAGCTCAACCGCTATTTTACCTATCTTCTGCGGAGTTTGGAGCATTTCCGCGCCATTTCCAACGAGATGTACGTGGACTTGGATGGCGTTTTTCATTACGGCTGGGAAGCTAGGAGCTTTTACCACATTCAGGCCTTAAGGGCTCTTTGGGAGGCCAAAATTCACGGGCGCAACGAGTTTCATTATTCGTTGGCGGAGCTTTACTGAAAAGTCTCAGAAACCGTCCTAAGCCCAGCGGGGATGTTGATATGCTGCGGGCAGTGGGACAGGCAGACGCCGCATTCGGTGCAGTCGTGGGCGCGGCGGCCGTCGGGAAGTGTTTTGTACATCATGGAGCGGTTCCATTCGGCACTGCCGCGTTTGAGGTCATTGTAAAGGGAGAAGCATGACGCGATGTCGATTTTCTGCGGGCAATCGGCATGGCAGTACTTGCAGGCCGTGCATGGAATAGTCGCAATCTTGGACATTTCCTCCAGCGCAACCTCAATAAGGGCCATTTCTTCGCCGGTGAGGGGTTTTAAATTGTCAAAAGTTTTTATATTGTCGTGCATTTGCTCAAGGGTTGACGCACCTGCAAGTACATTGGCTACGCCCTCCAGCGTCCCGGCGTATTGCATTGCCCATGACGCAATAGAGCGTTCCGGCGCGTAATCTTTGAAAATTTTTTCGGCGGCGGGCGGGAGAGTTGCAAGAGAGCCGCCTTTTACGGGTTCCATTACGATGATGGGGATGTTGTGTTTGATGGCCAAATTCTGCCACTCACCCGCCGGCCCCCGGAGAATATCCATATAATTCAACTGCAATTGAACAAATTCCGTTTCCGGATGGCGTTCGAGCAACCGGGCAAGATATGCCGTCGTTCCGTGGAAGGAAAAGCCCACATACTTTACAGTGCCTTTTTTCTTCTGCTCTGTGACCCACTCAAAAAGGCCAAGCTTTTCCACGGATTCCTCGCGGCTGTCGTCCAGCGAGTGGACGAGGTAATAATCGAAAAAATCCGTGCCCAAACGCTTTAGTGATTCTTCAAAAATACGCTTGCAATCTTTATGATTTTTTACCAGCCACGGCGGAAGCTTGTCCGCTATAACAAAGCTGCTGCGGGGATGACGCTTCACCAGCGTCTTTTTTAAAAGCTCCTGTGAGCCGTCGTAAACATATGCCGTATCGAAATAATTTGCGCCGCTTTCGAGATACGCATCAACCATTTTTGCGGTTTGAGTAGCGTCGGGCAGACGCATCGCGCCAAAACCCAAGGTGGCTTTATGCATTCAGCCCCTCCCAATCCTTTAAAAAGCGTTCGATGCCGCTGTCGGTGAGGGGATGCTTGAGCATTTGTTTAAATGTGGCGTATGGAATGGTGGCGACATGCGCACCAAGCCGCGCCGCCGTTGTTACGTGAATGGAATTGCGGATGCTGGCGGCAATAATTTCCGTTTCAATGCCGTGTTCGTCAAAGATGTCGCAAATTTCCTCTATGAGGTTCATGCCGTCCATGCCGATATCGTCCAGCCGGCCCAAAAACGGGCTTACATATGTCGCCCCGGCCCTAGCCGCCAAAAGAGCTTGCACAGAAGAGAATACCAGCGTCACATTGGTTTTGATTCCTTCCGCTGTCAGGATTTTTGTGGCTTTTAAACCCTCGTCGGTCATGGGAATTTTTATGATGACATTCTTGTGAATTTTCACCAGCTCGCGGGCTTCCTTTACCATGCCCTCAGCCTCAACGGCGATTACCTCCGCGCTGACGGGCCCGTCCACTATTTCGGCGATTTCCCGCACTACTTGGGCAAAATCCCGGCCCTCTTTGGCAATCAGCGACGGATTGGTGGTTACGCCGCAAATCACACCCCAGCTTTCAATCTCGCGGATATGCTCCACATTTGCGGTGTCGATGAATAATTTCATATTAATTCTCCTCTCAATAGTGATTTAAGGTAATCCAAGGGTTTCTGCCCACGAATTCCTCTAAAGATAATATATTATTATTGTGCATGTACATGGAAATATCAAAGCCTACATATGTGATGTGCCATGGCTCGTGAATATAACCCGTAATATGGGTCGTCTCGGCACGGTATCGCACCAGAAAACCAAAATAATGCGCGTTGGCAGCCACCCAAAGTCCCGTGGGGGACGGGCCGTCCCGGTCTAAAAGGCCAGCCGGGCCCCATAAATCCAGTGCGCGGCCGGTCTGATGCTCGCTGTGATAGGGTCGGGCTATCGCGCCATCACGGCGGCCGCCGGCCTCCCATAATTCCCGTTGCCGCGCGGCGGAACGAAACGCCGATGTCACCGATAAATTAAAGCCGTCGCGTTGGGCGGCGTCGCGCAGCCTGTGAAAAGCGTAAACAGTTTGAGGTGTTGCACGGAGATGGCAGTTGTCATTATTAACGGGAACCATATATGCGGGCGCGAACCCGGACGGCAGGCGGAAAAACGGGGTTACCAATAGGGGATATGGGTCATAGACAGTCTGAATTCCCGTGTAGAAGGGCAAGTGTAAAGACACATTTACTTTCCATACAACGGTTTCAACGTCTAAATCAGGCCGCTCGGCGTAAAATTCGGCGTAAAGAGCGGCGTTTCCCGGTATGTAAAACGGCAATACGGAAAAAGCATTCATATTAGCCACGCGGGGCGGAAGCCGGTGGATTGGCTCGGGAGTGGGTGCTGGGGTTGGGGTCGGTTCGGGCGCAGAGGAAGGATTTCCAATAGTATAACCGGGGACATCAGAAAGCTCCGGCATCCATGAATCGGGCAGATAGGTGTAGGCCTCCGCATATGTAGGCAGGTCTTGGATTGGCAGATGGCCCGTCTCATAACGAGGGAAATCCGTCGGTGCCTCTGGAGCGATTAAAATTTCCGGTTGTGGTAGTTCGACTATCGGTGCGGGGGCGGGTACAAAGGCTGGTTGTGCATCGCCGGACGCAAAAAAGCCATTTCCGATGGGAAGGCTGTAGTCCAGCATTATAAAGACCGCCAAGGCCACACATGCCGTGGCCGCCAATATCATAAGTGCCGCTCCGATGCCCGCGAAAAAGCCTATTCTCGCGCTTTTTTTGCCTACATACGGGGTGTTCCGTCTTCTGCTGTTCCTGTTTCCGCGCACTAAATAACCTCCCACATATAAAGGGCTGCCAAGAGACAGCCCTTAGTATACCACGTGTATTACTCAACCGCCATACGGTGCATCTCTTTTTTTAGTCTTCCGATGATTTTTTTCTCCAGCCGCGAAATGTAGGATTGGGAAATCCCCAGCAAATCCGCGACTTCCTTCTGGGTTTTTTCGTCTCCGCCGGAATATAAGCCAAAACGAAGCTCTATAATTTTCTTTTCCCGGTTATTTAATTTCTCCAGCGCGGTATTTAGCAATTCCCGGTCTACCTCGTCCTCAAGGTCGCGGGAAATAATGTCAACCTCTGTTCCCAAAATGTCGGAGAGCAAAAGCTCGTTGCCCTCCCAATCAATGTTAAGGGGCTCATCAATAGAAATTTCCGATTTCGTCCGTGTGTTGCGCCGCAAGTACATCAGGATTTCATTTTCGATGCAGCGGCTGGCGTAGGTGGCCAGCTTTATTTTTCTGTCCGTCCGGAAGGTGTTTATGGCTTTTATCAGCCCGATTGTGCCTATGGAAATTAAATCCTCCACGTTTATCCCCGTGTTTTCGAACTTGCGGGCTATGTATACCACCAGCCGCAGGTTGCGTTCGATTAAGGTTGCTTTTGCCTGGGCGTCGTCGTCGCTTCCCAATAACGCCAGCAGCCCCGCTTCCTCATCCGCCCCTAAGGGTGCGGGCAGCACCTCGCTTCCGCCTATGTAATAGATGCGGTCGTCGTCCTCGTGTGGTTTTATTGTCGCCAGTGCGTCGAAGAGCATTGCGCGGGCTTTTGTGTAAATTGCTGTAAACATGTTATAAAGCACCTCCTATTAGTTCAGGGCTCAGCAGCCCTCGATATCGTCCGTCTCCGCACAGCTTGTCATTGTAGATGCCAATAACCACGTCTGCGGGGGTAGAGCTTCCTACTTTTACCTTGTCCGGGCGGAAGCCGATTAACATACCGCTGGCCTTGCCTAGGCTGGTAAACGGAATCATGCGGATTCTGGCGTAAAACAATCCTTTCACGTCTGTTGAGCTGCCGGCCAGAAGCTCGTTGAGGTCGTTTTCCTGTTTTTCGTAGAATAATATTTTCAACCTGTCGGGAAGGAAATTTTTAATCAACTCAAATTCCGCGATGATTACCGGAGACTGCGAAATAGGCTCTTTCAGGCTGTGCCCCGTATCCACCAGCGCGTCGAAGGAGCAGTCACTCTCACCCAAAAACACCTGTACGTTACACAGCATCTGCCGCCTTAGCAGATGTTTTTCGTAAACACGTATAGCCAGCTTGATTAAAACATAGCTTGCGGCCATGCCCGCCAGGGCCAATTGCCACGAGATTGCCCGGGTAAAGCCGTCGAAATCCTCGGCAATGAAGTGGACCGCATAGGGGAGGTCGGTCAGGAAAAACAAAGCCATTCCCAGCCCGCCCACGGTAAAGGAAATGCCATAGGCCACTGCCATAAGCTTCAAAAAGGACTTAATCCCCTCCGGATGAAACGTCAACGCCACCCCAACCGACAAAATCGCCACCGACGCCAGCACGATATTCATGAACCTCAACGAATACACCACAATGAGCAGCGTATACAGCAAAGCCATTACTCCGGCCCCAGCCAGAATCCAGCGGAGCTTCCTGGGAGTGCGGGATAGCTTTGCCACAATCCACAGCACAAAGCCGTTCATTATGAAATTGACCAGAAACAACATATCCGCATACACCGTCATGCAACAATCCCCTTCAGCGGCTTTTGAGCCGTCAGGCCAAAGCCACCGGGTTTAGTATAAATCCGCCGTGTATGCGCAATTTGTAAAATTTTATGTAAAAAAACGCACCTTCCGATGCGTTTCTCAAAAAAAGGGTCTGTTCCGCGCCGGCATCCCCGGTGTCGGTGCCGTTGGCGAGACAGACCCTTTTTGCTACAGCTTAAAATACGATACTAACTGCTGTAAGATTTTCGCTTGTGAGTTCATATTCTGTGCGAGGGCGGCAGTTTCTTCCGACGCTGCCGAGATTCTGTCTATAATTCCCGAAATTTCGGATGCATCTGAAACTATGGTATCAAGCGCGGAGGAGGTTGACACCGCAATTTCAGAGCCAAAAATACCTAAATTTCTGCCGAACACTTCTTTAGTTGGCATTTGCCCCTCTATATTTCCGTTTCGGATTCGATAAACCCGTTTACAGCATCTTTAAAAGAACCTTCATATTTTTCGATAAGCCCTATGAGCGTTTTTATTTCCTCGTCCGTAAAACAACCCCATGCCGTATAGTCTACATTCTGCAAATGCTTTATAGTTTTTGCAGAGTATTCTTTGCCAGTATCTGTTAAAATCACCAGCTTGCTTCTTCGGTCAGTGGTTTCTTTAAGTTCTACAAAACCTTGCTCCCAAAGGGATTTTATTACTGTGTTTACCATCTGTTTAGGTATAACAAGTTTTTCGCTAAGTTCCTTTTGAGTAATCAGTACATCAGATTCGCTAAGGCACTCTAAAATGCAAATAGCTGTAAAATTGACACCCATTGCTTTTGCGAAAAGTGAGTATTGAACGTCTACCCTTCGGAATATTTCCCTAAACTTAATGACTGCATTTTTTCTTAACTCGTTCATATTCAACTCCTATCTATGCGTAGCCATATCTTTTCTTCATGGCAACAAAAAACACAATGGTTACTATAATGCCTAAAACTTCCGCCGTTGGTACTGCCGCCCAAGCCCCTGTCAAATCAAACAATGCCGGCAAAGTCATAAATGCAATGACAGAGAATATTAAAGTCCTAAATAATGACAAGAGCGAAGAAACCACACCATTGTTGAGTGCTGTAAAGAACATTGAAGCAAAGGTATTGAAGCCCATAAATATAAAGCCGCCAATTATAAACCTAAATCCAGTTACAGCCATGTCGTGAATAGGTATGCCCGAAGGTATATCATATACTCGTAACAATAAACCTGTTGAAAAGAACGCAAGCACCATAGCAACTACCGAAAGAAGCCATATCAAGCGTAAACTGTTTGAATAAGACTTTTTCAAATTGCCTTTATCGCCCTTGCCGTAGTTGTAACTGATTATTGGTGCAACGCCAGCAGAATACCCAACGAACAATGCCGAGAAGATACCCATGCCAGCAAACATTACTCCTGCGGCGGCTTGTGCTTCTGCACCGCCTAAGTCAATTAGGATATTGTTCATCAGCACAGTTATAAACGCCACGGAAAGCATTGTAATCATTTCGGAAGCACCATTTATACACGTTCTACCCAACGCCCTAATATCAAACTTAGGCATAACGAAGTACAAGCTACCTTTTCTCGCAACGGTGAAATACACCAATCCTAAAATTGCGGGCAATGTATAGCCAATGCTTGTTGCAAGAGCCGCTCCCTGTATTCCCATATCCAAAGTGCGGATAAAAAGAAAATTCAATCCAGCACTTAAAAATCCGCCAATTGTAGACGTTATTGCTCCGTAGTGTGCCTTGCCTGCTGTAATCAAAAACTGCTGAAACATCATGCCCAATACTGTTGTAGGCAAGAACCACAGCAGAGGTTGCAAATAATCAAATGCCATATCACGGATAAAATCGTCAGGCCCCAAAATATCCAAAACTACATCGGGCAAAAGTAAGCCAAAAACCATTGCAATAATTGATACGATAAGCCCAACAATCGTTATCATGGAAAAGTTTTGCCTGCCTTCTTCAACTCGTCCTTCGCCAATTTTTTTAGCAATCATGGCATTACCACCAACACCAAGCAACATACCGATAGCCATTATAAAAGAAAGAAACGGAAAAACAACGCTGATTGGTGCTAACGCTATAGGGCTAATCAACCGTGATGCGAATATTCCGTCCACCATGCTAAATGTGTTCATCATTATCATGGACATAATGACTGGAAGCGAAAATAATAAAAGGTGCTTCCATGTTGGCGTTTGGGCTATACCGTCCGAAGCCCTGTTTTTGTCCTCGCCAGTTACCACCTCTGTTTCCTGTTGCTTGTTTTCGTTGTTCTGCATAATAGCCTCCCAGGAAGCAATTTAATTTATGGTCAATTAAATTATAATAACATTTATTATAGTCTCGATAATTACCATTGTGCGCATGAACAATCAAAATGTCAAGCGTTTTCCGAAATATTTTTCGGCTCGCCTTGTTGAGTTTTATTATGCCTTGCTGTCTATGCTGTAAAAAATCCCAACGAATAGGACTTTTACTCCCCATTTGTTGGGCCTGTATACAACTCACCACTTGAATAAAATTTGTGTATAAGACTTTGTAAATTACCCTTGATAAAACAGATTCAAGGTAATCTGCCTTTAGAAGTACAAGGCGAAAGCAATGGAAAACCCCAAAAAAATAGTAAGGGAGCCAAGCACTTCCCCGCGCAACGCGGGTGAGGCAGACATGGCAAAAAATGCAAGCGTAGCCATTAGGTAAATGCATACCTTAGCCATCGTAACAAAAATGTAATGGTTTTGTAATCGAAAAATCAAAAAAGTGGAAAAGGATTTCTAGGTATCGTCCCGGCGCAGTAAAACACTGGTCTCTACTTTGCCTGTCATCGGGAACATATCCACGGGCTGGGCAACGGCAAGGTTATATCCTCCGTTTACCAGCATTTTTATGTCCCGGGCAAGGGTTGCCGGGTCACAGGAAATATATACGATTCGCTCAATTTTTGCGGAGATAAGCGCGTCCAGCAAGGCGGGTTCGCAGCCCTTGCGGGGCGGGTCAAGAAAGATGACATCGGGTGCACAACGTGAACTTGCGTCGGTAAGCAATTTCGGAATTATATCCTCCGCCGCGCCGCAAATAAACCTTGCGTTCTCAATGCCGTTTAGCACGGCATTTTTTTTCGCGTCCTCAATTGCCTCCGGAACAATGTCTACGCCGATTACATCTTTGCAAAATTGGGCGACATAAAGCGCGACTCCGCCGACCCCGGCATGGGCGTCGATAACGGTTTGCGTGCCGTCAAGCCCCGCTTGGGCCAAGGCGACATCGTATAATACAGTCGCCTGCGCCGGGTTGACCTGGAAAAACGACGGCGCGGAAAGCTGGTATTCAATTGAAACAGGGCTGCTGCGGAAAAGGGTGCTGCCCTTGCCCCCCAAACGCTCGCGGATGAACCCCGGCCCGTAAAGCACCCGGAAATGTTCGCCCAAAATCGCGTTCCCTTTGGATTCGTGACGGCTGATGATTGCCGTGGTGATTTCAAGAGCGGCCAGTCTTTCGCAAAGCTCCGCCTCGCCGGGAATTTTTTTACCGTTTACGGAAAGCACCACCATTACCTCGCCTGTGGCACGGCCGGTTCTTACCATTACATGGCGCACCAGACCTTTGTGGATGGTTTCGTCATAGGCAGAAATTTTATGGCGGCGCATATGTTCTTTTATTACCCGCAAAACGCCGACATGGGCCTCGTGCTGAATGCCGCAGTCTGTTACCTCTATGATACGGTGGCTTCGCGGCGCGTACATTCCTATGGCAAAGCCGTCTCCGTTATCCGCGGGAACAACGGGAAATACCGCTTTGTTGCGATACCTCCATTCCAATGGGGCTCCGCCCTGCGCTGCGGGTTCCATTCCGATTACATCGGCCACGGGGGGATTTTCTATACCGCCGATTCGTGTAAGCGCGTCGGTTGCGATTTGCTTCTTGAAGCCCAGCTGAGCCGAGTATTCGCAGTGCTGCCACTGACAGCCGCCGCAACGGTCTGACACGGGGCAGGGGGATTTTATCCGAGACGGGGACGAAGTGATGATGTCTAAAATTTTCCCGTATCCGTAGCGTCGCTTCACCTTGAGAATATGCGCCAGCACCTCATCCCCAGGCAAGCCTCCGTCCACAAACAACGTAAAATCATTTACGGAACCTATTCCGAAGCCCTTCGCCGTCACGGATTGAATTTTAACGATATGCTGAGTGTTCTTTTTTATCATAGACTACCCGGCTTTCTGACATAGCGGCCAAGGGATTTCTGGTAGGGTGTCCACAGGCTGGGTGTAGTGCAGACTTCCAGAATCTCACCGTACGTTGTAAGCTTCGCGTCGATGTTGTCGGCAAAATGCAAAAGCAATGCCTCCGCCGTGGACGGCAGCTTGGGCGAGCCGAATTCAAATTCACCGTGATGCGACACGATTAAGTGTTTTATAAGCGACGCCAGCTCATGGGGGAAGCCGGGAATTTTTCCGGTTTCCTCTGAAACCATTTCTATTCCGATTATAATATGCCCCAGCATCTGGCCGTCGTCGGTGTACTCGCTTTGGGGCAAAGGCGCGAGCTCGTAAATTTTGCCGATATCGTGCAGAAGCGCGCCCGCCAGCAAAATGTCCCTGTTTACAAATTTATAGCGGACGCACAGCGTGTCACAGATTTCCGCCACGGAAAGCGTATGCTCCATCAGCCCGCCCATGTAGCTGTGATGCATGTGCATAGCTGCCGCGTGGGTTTGAAACGCCTTTGCCCGCCCTTCGTTTTTGACCATGATGTTTTCCAGCAAAGTCTTGATATGCGGGCTTTTTACCGATTCAATCAGTTCCGTAATTTGGGCATACATTTCGCGCAAATCTCGCTTGCTGACTGGAATATATTCCGCAGCCTCGTATTCGCCATCGCGGCTTCTGCGCAGTTTTTTTATATTAACCTGCAGCTCGTTTTGGTATGACGTGACCTGCCCGTCGATTTTTACCACGTCTCCCTCTTCAAAGGGTCCTATATCGGCGGTCACTTCCCATATCTTTGCGTCAATTTGTCCCGTTTTGTCCTGTAGCTTCAACGACAGAAACGTTGTTCCCTTCCGAGATTCGCGGCTTTCCTTCCGCTTGCACAGATAATGCTCAATTACCCGCTCGCCCTCTTTTATATCTTTGATGTATCGCATTAGATATCCACATCCTCTGAAATAGTATTTCGCCTGCCGTCAATCACGCGGTGGACTATGGCGAAAACATTCGGGGGAATGCTTTCGATGTCTGCCAAATCCTGTTGCACCAATGGAAATTCCGGAGTCGGTTTGCTCTTCCGCTTAAGCCAGCTTTTGACAAATTATTGTAATGAAATTTTCATGTGTTGTAAACATAGAAAACCAAGCAGTCATCCCTTTGTTCAGGGTAACGGCGTTTACTTTTGCCCTGCCCGTTGTGCAGGTCTTGCTTTACAGCAAGCCCAGCGGTGGCATTGTCCCTCGCTCGTCTCACTAATCCCACGACTGCGCTAGTCGCACGCCTCACTCCCCGCGCTGCCCCCTCTTCACCAACATGCTTGGGCCACTCCCCCGTTGTTGTGTGTTGTTGACAAATTTGCAAATCTGCGTCATACTGCAAAAAATAATCTGCGAGATTTCGCGAAAGGGGAGTTTATAAGATGAGTGCCGTAAAATTGGTGATTTCAGACTAAAACCACATACGGGCATGTACAGATAATATAGCGATTTCAGTTGAAAACGGGTTTTGCTGTTTTATTTGTGATGCCGCTTGAATTGCAACCCATCGTGAACACATTCTATTGGTATGGATACGATTGAGGTCGTGTCTTTTTTTATTGTCTGCCTGTCCGCAGCGCAGCGGCGGGGGGCAGAGCCCACATTTAGAAGGAGCTAAAAAATGACTGCAAGAGTAATAGAGCAACACAGAGACCACTATAAAGTTTCCACCCCACACGGCGAGGTACAGGCCGAGCTGAAGGGCTCGTTGATTTACGACGCGGTTCTGAGGGAGGAATTGCCCTGCGTGGGTGATTTCGTACGGCTGCGTTACAACGAAAACGGGCCGTCTATAATTGAAGAGGTGCTGCCGCGTAGCTCGAAGTTTTCCCGCGCAAACCATTTCGGCGGCGGAATCGGCCATGTGAAAGCCAATCGCGAGCAAGTGGTGGCGGCCAATTTCGACTATGTGTTTATTATCACATCGCTGAACAAGGACTTCAGCGTAAACCGCGTCTCGCGGTATCTGACACAGGCGTGGCAAAGCGGCGGCCAGCCTGTAATTTTGCTGTCCAAGGCTGACCTTGTGGAAAATTTTGCTGCGCAGCTGGCCGAGGTTTCCGCCGCCGCGCCGGGCGTTCCCGTTCACGCGATTTCTACCTACACAGGGCTTGGGTTGGACGAATTGGAAGAATATCTGCAACCGGAAAAAGTAATTGTTTTTCTGGGAATGTCGGGAGTGGGGAAGTCGTCGCTGGTGAACGCGCTGATGAGCCCCGGCAAAAATGAAACTGTGGAAGTCATGGCCGTAAAAGAAATCAGGGAGGACGACAGCCGGGGCCGCCACACAACGACTCATCGCCAATTGCTGACCTTGCCCTCCGGGGCAATGGTAATTGACACGCCGGGAATGCGCGAAATCGGAATCTACGACGCGGAGGAGGGCATCAGCGCGAGCTTTGCCGATGTGGAATCCCTGTTTGCTGACTGCCGATTCAGCGACTGTCGCCACGAAACCGAACCGGACTGCGCGGTCCGCGCCGCGCTGGCCGATGGTACACTTTCCCCCGAGCAATGGGAGCGTTATCAAGCCCAAGCCCGCGAAAATAAATACCTCGATAATAAAATCGCTTTCAGGGCAATGAGAGCGGCACAGTACAAATCCCTTGCCAAGTGGAGCAAAGAAATGAAGAAATCAGGAGGTATCCGAAAATGAAAAAATATCCCGGAGAAGAAAAAACCAATCTTCGCCTACGACCGGAGCTCCCCGCCGACCGATACGCCGTAGAATCCCTAACCCGCGAGGCATTCTGGGACACTTTTTGGGAGCCGGGCCAGCAAATCTGTGACGAACATTTGCTGGTGCACCGGCTTCGCAAAAGCCCGAACTATGTGCCCGAGCTTAACTATGTAGCGGAGCAAAACGGCAAGCTTGTGGGGCACATCATCTATTCAAAGTCCAAAATAATCGACCCCGCCGGAAATCCCCATGAAACCCTAACTTTCGGGCCGCTGTCGGTTTTGCCGGAGTACCAAGGCCAAGGCATCGGCAAAGCCCTGATGCTCCACACCTTCGGCGTAGCAACGAGGCTGGGCTTTCGCGCCGTGCTAATTTTCGGGCACCCGGACTACTACCCTCGCGTGGGCTTCCGGCGCGCCGCCGAATTTGGAATAACCTTCAAAGACGTCTTACCCTTTGACGCCTTTATGGCCTATCCGCTGTATCCCGGCGCACTGGAGGTCATTTCGGGTAGCTACCATCTCGACCCGGTCTACGAATCCCTGACCCAAGAGGCCGCCCTTGAGTTCGACAAGTTATTCCCACCCCGCGAACGCCACACACCCGCGCCCGTTTCCATTCTGCTAAACCGCCTTTCTCCCCCCGCCAGAAAAGCCGTCGAAGCCCTAAACTTCAAAACCCTCGCCCAAATGAAAACAAAAAGCCTCCGCGAGCTGTCTGCCTTGGACGGCATAGACGCGGAGGCAATCGAAACAATACTTGGACTGATATAAATTCAGTTATGAGTCTATGACTTCAGTTCATCCATAAGCGCGACGATATTTTCTGCCTTTGCGGTAATTTCGCTTACGCTTTCGGATATTTCACCTGTGGACTTATTGACATTTTCTATTTGGGACACAAAGCTGTTGGTGTCATGTATAAGCTTGTTGAGTACCTTGGCAATGGCTTCGGAGTTTGAGGTGTTTACATCTACCGTTGACATGGTCTTTTTGGCGAGCGCGCCAACCTCTGTGGCTACAACGGCAAAGCCCCTTCCGTGTTCGCCGGCGCGGGCAGCCTCAATGGAAGCGTTAATAGACAACAGATTGGTCTGACGAGCGATACCCGCAATTTCCTCGTATGTTTTATTCAGCTTTTTAAATTCCTCTTGAATATCCTCCAAGGAGCTGCGCATAACGCTACCCTGCTTTACGGCAACAGTTACATCGCTGTTAATGGCCGCAGTGCTGTCTGCGGTTCTTAGGTTGTCATTTGTAAGCTCCGTCAGCAGGTTGCTGATGTTTAAAAAACCGTCCAGAATAGCCTTGTGATGCTCAAACTGCTCATTAAGGCTGGCTTTTACATAGTAGACGCATTTGTCGGTAAAGCTTATGTCATGAGCAATGGCTTCGGCCAAATCCTTACAGGTTTTGTATCCGCAGGCCCGGCAGTCAATTGCCTTGTCTTCATGGGAAAACTTCATCATGCTTGTGAAAACCTTGTTAAGCTCATAGTCGGAAATTTCACGGGTGCGCAGGGCTTCGCTCTCGTCGTAGCGGCACATGAAATCCTCTGTCCTGAGGTTCTCAAACATTTTGTTTAAGTGGGCAAAGCGTTCAGCGGGTTCTGTAATGATTGTCCCGTCTTCGTTTCTCATGGCACTGTGTTTTTTAGCCCGCATCAAATTCGCCTCGTATGCGATAGAGTCGCTTTCCGCATGGCGGAATTCTGTTGCGGTTCCTTGATTACAGCCTGCCTCGCAGTTTAGTATATCAATAAGCATAGGCATATCCTTGGAGCTTCTTTTTGCCCTTTTGGCAAAGCCTTTCAGATATTCATATGCCCTGCGCTCGCCTTCGACTTGCATAACCAAGGCCTCCGGCCCCATGTAAAACTCCACGTTTTCTCTTAAGCCGCCCGGCTTTGGATACAACGCGCCCATGCCGTAGTCAATTACATCTTCGACCTCGGGATAGGAATAGAGATTAATTTTACTGTCCCTTATATGTCCCATCAGATTTGTGAAGGTAACATTGTAGTGGATTAGGTTCTGGCCGCGCTTGGAGTTGATTTCGGTTTTTTTGCCGATACACGGGCTTAAGAACATCAACTCATCCCGCACGCCTTTATACCTATTTAAGTAAATCGCCATACACATCATGGGGCTGTGTATGGGCATAAGATTTGGAATAAGCTCCGGCTGATGTTTTTCTATATAATTGGTAATGCTGGGGCATGGCTGAGCAATGTTGCCCGTGCGGCCCGTTTTTGTAATGTAATTTAAGTACATCCAAGAGGTGATGTCCGCCCCAAAGCTTACGGAATAAAAATCCTTGACGCCAAGGCTTTTTAAGTATCCGAAGACTCTTTTATAGTCATCCGGGTAGTTGATGTAAAACGCTGGGGCAATTATTACTGATATAGATTTGCCTCTTTTGAGTGCATCAAAAAAAGTATCTGCATCGTCGATAAAATGCCGGACATTGTGGGTACAGGTATCATTGCATGTGCCGCATAAAATACACTCGCGCTGGTCAACACATATTCTGTGTGCGCCTGTTTCATCCGCAATTGCAACGTTTGCTTTAAGTACAGGACATTCGTGGATGCACTTGTTGCAGTCTATGCAGCCGTTGACATCCGTATAAATCAGTCCCTTGTTATAAGTATTAATCCTGTCTGTCATGGGAGTCCCCCTTAATTTTATAGTATGCTACCATACGCACAAATCCGATCTACATGATTACATAAGTGCAGGGAAAATTCAATTGGATATTATATCTTACACAAAAAAGCGGCTTTTTTTTTTTTTTTTGATTACGTCCCGTGT
>WQSB01000033.1 GCA_009788085.1 Defluviitaleaceae bacterium | reverse complement strand
GCGGGGATTGTGATGGCCGTCAGCGTGACAGGCGGGTTGGTGGCGGCGGCGTTAGTCAACCGATTTGTAATCATTCCGCTACACCGGGCGCAGAATACATCTTCCTTTGATAAACAGGCAACCATCGGCGCGCAGGCGGAAGTTATTTCGCGCATCCCCCAGGGCGGATACGGGAAAATCCGCTACAACATCAGCGGCTCCGTCGTAACAAGCCCCGCCAGAAGCGAGGACGGAAATGAAATCAAACGCGGCGACAAGGTGGAAATAATCTATATTGAAAAAAATACTTATTTCGTGCGAGGAGGAATTTAAATGCTACAGGACTACATTTTAATTGTGGTGATTTTGGCGGCGGTGTTTGGCGCGATTTTCCTGATGGTTATGCTTTGGAAGCGGATTCCACAGAACAAAGCCGCCGTGGTAACTGGTCTGCGCAAGCGAATCATTTCCGGCGGGGGCGGGCTTGTAATCCCGCTTTTCGAGCGTTATGACGTGATTTCGCTTGAAAACATCAAGATTCCGCTGGATATCGACAACGCCATTTCCAGCCAAGGCGTGCCCGTTACGGTAAAAAGCGTGGCCGTTGTGAAGGTAAAATCCGACAAAGAGTCGATTTACTCCGCCGTGGAGCAGTTCTTCCGGGGCGCAACGGATAAGACCTCGGCAGAAATCGCTACCCAGTCCAGCTATGTGCTGGTGGGTAAGCTCCGCGAAATCATCGCCAAAATGACCGTGGAGGAAATTTATCAGGACAAGGATAAATTCTCCAGCGAGGTTCAGGAAAACGCGGCCATTTCCTTGGCGGAAATGGGGCTGGAAATCAAGGCCTTTACCGTAATGTCCATAGACGATACAAACGGATATCTCGTGGCCCTTGGCCGCAAGCGGATTTCCGAGGTCAAGCGCGACGCAAAAATAGCCGAGGCCGACGCGGAACGGGAAACTGTTGTGCGCACTGCGGAAGCCACCCGCTTGGGCTCTGAGGCCAAGCTTCTGGCCGAAACCCAAGTCGCCGAAGCCACAAAGGAAAAAGAGTTGAAAATTCAGGCCTACCGCCGCGAGCAAGAATCCGCAAAAGCCGTGGCGGACAACGCCTATCAAATCGAGGAAAACAAGGTTAAAAAGGAAGTCACCGAAACCGAACTTCAAGTAGAACTCCTCCGCCGCCAGCGAGAAACCGAGTTGGCCGCTCAAGAAGCTTTGCGCAGGGAAAAGGAACTGGAGGCCACCGTAAACAAGCAGGCCGACGCCGAAAGATACCGTCAGGAACGTCAAGCCGAGGCCAGAAAATACGAACACGAAGCCAACGCTCAAGCCGAGGCAACTGCTATAAGACTTGACGGCCAAGCCCGCGCCGAAGCCGTTCGTTTGCAAGGGCAGGCCGAGGCGGAAGCCATTCAGGCCAAGGGCCTTGCCGAGGCCGAAGCCATGATGAAAAAGGCCGAGGCTTTCAAGCAGTACAACGATGCAGCCGTTATCCAAATGCTAATCGAACGTCTGCCCGAAATCGCCAAAAACATAGCCGACCCTCTTTCCCGCACAGAAAAAATCGTGGTCATAGACCAAGGCGGCAGCTCCAAGGCCACCGGTGCCTCCAAAGTAGCCGGCTACGTTACCGATATAATCGCCCAACTCCCCGAAACAGTCGAAGCCCTAACCGGCGTAGATTTAATCAACGTGCTAAAAGGCGCGACTTCGGCCAACTCCTCGCCTCCGAAAGATTAAAAATTCTTCTCGGTATCATACGCCACCCACAACACTTCAACCGCTCCCTTTCAAAAACCCCCTTGCGCTCCTTTTTGGGATATGCTATATTATCTCCCGTGGTTGGCGGTTCTGCTTCATATAGAATTGCTTCATCCGGGGATATGGCGCAGTTGGGAGCGCGCTTGAATGGCATTCAAGAGGTCAGGGGTTCGAATCCCCTTATCTCCATTTTAACAATATTAAACAAAACCCTAAAATTTACCATTATTAGGGGGATGTAGTGTCGGGTAAGTTATAAACTGAACAGGCACACAGAAAAGACCAGTTGAGCCGAAAATGGCTGGGCTGGTTTTTTGTTTGCCCGATTGACAGCGTGGGGTGGTTGCGCTGGCTTGCATGGCAAGTGTACACAATTATAGGTAATTAAATACTGGCTTTGCCTAAGCTGGTAATGTAGGCGTTTATCATTGGCAAGCATCCCTCAGTTAGTTTATTTTTGGATTAAAGTCAAAGCATTTTGGGCGAATCCCCTCCGCCCCATTCATATATCACTATTTCTTGGCCAAATGGAAAGGATTCTAATGCATACGTCCATGTCGAGCTTCTCCAGTTTGCTATTGTCGGAGCATATTCATTTATTGATGCAGCATAACCTACAACATTTTCCGGCCTAATTGATACCGAAGCATTATTATGACTCGCAGTTCTGGACTGTCAGGAAATCCTTAAAATTATTAACAGGTAATTTTTACCTCAAAATTCTTTGCCGTGATTATTTTACTGTCTACTTTCTATTAAATATAGCGGCGCGGGCGGGCAACCACACAAGCCCGCACGCGCATCTGCAAAAAAGCAGAAATCAGACGGTCTTCAGCTTTCCGAGAATCTCGGCGACGTTGCGTTTGCTGGGCCGGTTCACCCGGTTCAGACGAAAGAGGCCGCTGGGTTCGCCCACGCGGATAATATTCAGGCCCTCCTGACAGGAGAAGCTTCCGGCCATGCCCAGCTCCAAAAGAACCTCCCGGGAGCCGTCACTGAGAACACCCAGCGGATAAATAAAGGCCGTGGGCTCGTATCCCAGATGCTCCAGACAGCTTTTTTGGAACTTTTGTAAATCCCCCAGCAGCCGCGTATGATACGCCTCTGCGGATTCGCCGTTTTTCCGGCCGGCCCCGTTTTTGCCATGAAGGTCGTAGCTGTGACTTTGAATTTCCGCCAGTCCCGATTCGTGAAGCTCCCGCACCTGAGGCCATGTCAAATTAGGAAACTTTGATGCCTTGGGAAACTTTGAAGCGGGATTTGTCTCCGACATGTCGGTATATTTATCCGCTGCCGAGCCTATGACCCCCAGCACAGCCTTGGAATCATACTTCCGCAAAAGCGGCAAAACATAGTTGTAGTCGCTGGAATTCCCGTCGTCAATGGTAAGCATAATCGGCTTTTCGGGAAGCTGTACACCGCGCTCCACAAAGTCTACCAGGTCACGCATAAAAATTGTGGTATAGCCGTTTTCCTTCAGATATACCAAATCTGCCTCAAAATCCGCCGGGGTAATACCGTATTTGCCGATGTATTTTGGCTTCTCGGTTATCAAATGATACATGATAATCGGCACTTCCGCTTCCACGGCCGCTACCTCCAGCACCGACCCCTGCGCGTTTACCGCACCTCCCAATACCATAAGCACAGCAAGAAAAAACATAAAAATTTTCCGCATATCGAAACACTCTCCTTTTTGGAGTAGTATTCCAATCATACGGAAAATTTAGTGATGTAATAATTTTACAGCTTTAGCCGGCCGGTCATTTCCTCCAATTCGGGCAAGGATGCCTCCCTGCTGGGGTGGTGGAATGTGACGTCGTCGTTTCCGTAGCGCGGAATAAGATGCAGATGAAAATGAAAAATAACCTGCCCTGCGGCTTTGCCGTTGTTTTGCAACAGGTTCAGGCCGGCGGGGCTCAGCTCGGCTTGAATTTTATCGGCTATTTTTTTTGCCAGCGGCATGAGGGCAGCGGCCTCTGCGTCGCTCAGCCCGAAAATGTTTTCCGCGTGACGCTTTGGGATAATCAGAGTGTGCCCCTGCGTAGCGGGAAATCGGTCTAAAATGGCCAGGAAGAGCTCGTCCTCGTGAAGCACATGGGCAGAAAGCTCCCCCGTGCTGATTTTACAAAAAATGCAGTTATGCATAAGCAGACTCCATTTGAGTGACTAAGCTCTCAAACACCTTTAATGCCTCGCGGATGGGCTCTGGGGTTGACATGTCTACCCCGGCTTTTTTCAGCACATTAATGGGATAATCGCTGCTGCCGCTCTTTAGGAAGTCGATATATGCGTTGACGGCGGGGGTGCCCTCGGTTTGTATTTTTTTCGTGAAGGCAATGGCGGCAGAATATCCCGTGGCGTATTGATATACATAGAATGCCCGGTAGAAATGGGAAATCCGCGCCCACTCAAGGTCGATTTTTTCGTCAACCACCATGTCGGGGCCGTAGTATTTTTCATTCAGCTCGCGATAGACCTTGTTGATGCTATCCAAGATAAGAGGCTCGCCGTTTTCGGCCATGGTATGCAGAATATGCTCGAATTCGGCAAACATTGTCTGGCGGAAAACCGTCCCCCGGAACTGCTCAATATATTCCCCCAGCAGGTACATGCGGATTTTTTCGTCGTCGGTTGTCTTTAACATATGCTCCATTAAGAGGGTTTCGTTGACGGTGGAGGCCACTTCCGCCAGGAAAATGGAATAATCGCCGTAGACAAGGGGCTGGGTCTCCCATGTGTAGTAGCTGTGCATGGCATGCCCCATTTCGTGGGCCAAAGTGAACAAATCCCCCAACTTGTTGTCGTAATTGAGCAGCACATACGGATGTGTGCCGTATGTCCCCCAGGAATACGCGCCGCCGCGCTTGCCCTCGTTTTCATAAACGTCAAGCCAGCCGCTTTCCATACCCTTGGCCATTGCATTCAAATAATCCTTGCCCAGTGGCGCAAGACCCTCCACCAGCTTTTTCTTGGCCTCGTCATAGGGCATGACCGTGTCGGCCTCCTCGACGATAGGGGTGTACAGGTCGTACATATGAAGCTCGTCCAATTTTAGGGCCTTTTTGCGCAAAGTCATATAACGATGCATCACCGGCAAAAACTCATGAATTGTCTTAACCAGACTGTCATACACCTCTGCCGGAATATTATTGACCGACAACGCCGCGTCCCGTGCGGTAGCATATTTCCGGGTGCGGGAGAAGAATATATCCTTTTTTACGCTGGTGTTAAGCAAGGCCGCGAAGGTATTTTTCAACTTCCAATAACCGTCATAGAAAAGATTAAAGGTGTCCACGCGAACACGTCGGTCGGGGGATTCCATCAGAGAGATAAACCGGCCCCCCGTGACCTCCACAGTGTCGCCGTTTTCGTTGGTGATACTGCCGAATTTCATGTCCGCGTCCTCAAGCATACTGACGACATTGCTTGCGCCCTCGCCCATTTCCGATGCGGCGGCCAAAATACCCTCTATTTCCGCGCTGAGGATATGTGCCTTTTTACGCAGAATATTTTCCAGATACCTGCCGTATAAATCCAAGCCGGGCGTGTTTTTGATAAAGCTTTGTACGGTGCTTTCGTCCAGCTCCAAAATTTCCGGCTCGATGAACGATGCCGCCGTGCTGAATTTCGCAACTTGACTTTCCATCACATCCGCCATGCCCTGTGCCTCGGAAACATTACTGTCCTCGTGAAGCCTCATGTTGGCGTAGACGTACAGCCTGGACAGGATGTTCTCCGCCTTGTGAAGGGTTTCGAGGCAGTCCAGCAAGGCTTTGCCGTCCTTCAGCTTGCCCTTGAACGCCTCCACTTCTGCGATTTTCCCCGGCAAAGAATTTACGCCCTTGTGCCAATCTGCCGGCGTGGTGAAAATGTCTTCCAGATTCCATTTGAATTCTGACGGGATTTCGTGCCGTTTTTTTTGTTTAATCTCCATTTTCAATCTCCTTTCAATAAATGGGGGCTCTGCCCCCAAACATGGGCGAATTCGATTACTTGCTCGAAGGTGGGGCTTTTTGCGTTGCGCACATAGAAGCCCGACGTAGAAACGCCCAGCGTCAGCGCGGAAAGCGGGTCAAGACCCAAGGCCTGTCCAAGACAGAAGCCCGCGTTGAAATTGTCGCCCGCGCCGGTGGTGAGCTTGGGCTTTTGGCAGTATGGCCCGTCTGTAAAGAAGTATTCTCCGCCGATAACGCAACACGCGCTACGCACGGGATGAACCACCAGGCAGTAAATGTTCAGCATCTTGTAAACGGCCATTACCGCACTTTTTAGGCATTCGGGATAGTCGGCTTTGTTTACTCCGATGCCCAAAACCTCGGCGATTTCGTAAACTTCCTTTTCATTAAGCCCCAGAATTGTGCGGAATTTCTCCTCGAAGCGGCTGATTAGCCTCACCGCGTGAAGGATGTCTTCTTTTGTGCGCTTTTCCGGGTCGGCCAAGTCGAAAAAGGCCAGCGGAAGTAACTCTTTGCCGGATATGTCGCTATTTTCCCGGCTCGCGCTGCTCTGATACTTGATACTAGGTATCAGAGGAAACACTTCGTTGATTAAACCCTGCCAAATGTCGCTCATGTGGGGCATCATCGTCCAGTTTTCCATGCCAAAGAGATGACTCTCCGCGATTAGCTTGGCGATTGCCTCAGCACCGCCCAAACAATTTCTAAACACCTCCCATGTGGCATCTGCCAAACTGGAGTGCTTGCCGAACATTATTTTACCGTCCTCAAATTCGGCGGCGTCGGTATAACCGGGGTTGCCCAAGCTGTAGACGGCCTTTGCTTTCTCCACCATCGGCTTAAAAACCGGGTGAATATCCGGCTTGCCCAAGACCCCCGCATAGGTCAGCTCCACACCGTATTCCAGCAGTGCGTTGGAAAGAATCGGCCCGTTGCCCCCAAGCTTTGTCTGCACCGTCACCATTTCTATGTTCGTGCTAAGCCCCGCGGCCTTTGATACGCGCTCGCCAAACTCCTTAATTGTGCGGATTCTCGTGTAATTGGCCGAATCCTGCCTCTTGTCCACCGGGTGGACAATCTCGTCCACAAAGCCGTCCAGCCCGATTATCATTTTCAGTCCGAAGCCTTTCTTGGCCCTTAATTTTTCCGGCAACTCTTGTACATGCCGCATGTGCACCCCTCCTGTAAAATCCTTTTCATGGCAACATCTTATTTCATATAGCGTCTTTTGGCAACTAGGGCCGTCTCCCGGTGCCCAAAGTAAATGCTGTTGCCCTGCGTATCATTCGCTTCGCAAGACATCAACTGCGCAACTGCGCTATTATTTCCTGTTTCAAATCATACAATTTCTGCGAAAGGTCAACGGGCATTGTCTGTGGGCGAACGAGGCGTTTGTGCTCATCCCAAAGGGTGGAGCGTTCGCGGGCGGCGTATTCACAGATTTCCGGAACGGTGATTTCCGGATAAACGCAGACGCCGTTTTCGAATACGGGTTGCAAAAGCTCGCGCACGGTGAATTCCCCCGCGGTCAAGGTCATGCGCTTCCAAGTGGCGATGGGGTCGAAAATGGTCAGGTCTTTGGTATTGTCCAGCTCTTCGTCGGCCAGGGCGATTAAATCCGCTTTCATTTTGCCGGATTTGGAATCGTATAGCCGAAAAATCTTTTTCACGCCTGGATTGGTTACTTTTACCGGGTCCTCCGAAAGCTTGATTTTGTTTTGCCACTGGCCGCCGTCCGTAGATAGGGCGGCCATTTTGTATACCCCGCCAAAGGCTGGGTATTCTTTTGATGTAATCAGATGCGTACCCACTCCCCATAAAGTCACCTTTGCGTCCTGGGCCTTCAGCTCCGCAATGATGTGCTCGTCCAAGTCATTGGACGCGCTGATAAAGGCGTCGGGAAAGCCAGCTTCGTCCAGCATGACCCGCGCCCGCTTGGAAAGATATGCCAAATCGCCGCTGTCCAAGCGGATTCCCATCTGGCCGATGGGCTTTCCGCTGTCGCGTAGCTCCTTAAAAACCTTGATTGCGTTGGGAATGCCGGATTTTAGCGTATTGTAAGTATCCACCAACAGGATACAAGTCTGGGGATAAAGTTGGGCATAATATCTGAAAGCCTCCAATTCCGAATCGAAGCTCATAATCCAGCTGTGGGCATGAGTGCCCCGAACGGGCACGCCAAAAAGCTGCCCCGCCAGGACATTGCTCGTGCCCGCGCATCCGCCAATCATGGCCGCCCGCGCCCCGTACAGCCCTGCGTCCGGCCCTTGCGCCCGCCGCAGTCCAAATTCCAGCACCCGGTCGCCCCGCGCCGCCCAGCATACCCGCGCCGCTTTTGTGGCAATCAAGCTTTGGTGATTCACAATATTTAAAATTGCCGTCTCGATAAACTGCGCCTCCATCAGCGGAGCGTTCACCCGCAGAAGCGGCTCTCTCGGAAAAATTACCGTCCCCTCCGGTACGGCGTGAATATCCCCCGTAAACCGAAAGCTTTTCAAGTACGTCAAAAATTCCTCCCCGAACACCCCCGTCGAACGCAAATACCCGATATCCTCCTCCGTAAAGCACAGCTCCTTTATATAGTCAACCACCTGAGCCAGCCCTGCCGCAACCGCGTACCCGCTGCCGCCCGGGTTCTCCCGGTAAAACATGTCAAAAATCGCCCGTTGCTTCCTCCCCGTGTTCACCTCTGCGTGATGATACGCCTGCATCATCGTCAATTCATAAAAATCCGTTAGCAATGTTAAATTTCTCATGGGTTGCTCCTTTTTATCTTGAAATTTTACCCCGCAAATCGGGGAGATTTAACAGTGACCCTGGGAATGTGCGCGCACTACGAGGATATCCGTCGCCCGCTTGCGGGAGGGAAATCCCTTCGCTTCGCGCGTTCGCGCAGTCCGCTCCGGGAATTACCTCCCACTTCGGGCTACTGCTTTCATAGTGCGCATCCATTCCCTAAGCCACCGGCAAGTCTCCCCGGGAGGCGGCATAAGTGCAAAGCCAAAATGTGCAACCGCTCTCGAACTGGCTAGTGCCGTGACCGATTTGAATTTTGGGGATGGGGTCACGGGCTTGAATAAGCGCGACTAGCGCAGGCGGGGGATTAGTGCAACTGACAAGGGCAAGTGCCACCGTTGGACTGCTTGCAGACCAACACAGGCACTGCCCGAGACGGCGCAATCATCACGCGACAAGCGTTAGCGCGATTCACACCCCGTGACCCCATCCCCAAAATTCAAATCGGTCACGGCACTAGGGGTTGCAGCCGGATAGCGTATATCAATCCGGTGCATCTGATAGCTTTACGCTTTAGATGGTGGTGCAGTGGTTGCAAAATCGAGAATCCACGCGGGTGATAATACGCGAGTGGATTCCGATTTTCCTCGCCGCACAAAAGCGGAGCGAAACGAGCGAAAACAACCCATTTCCGGGGCGGGTTCCCTGTCTCACACACCTACTCCAGCCGCTTGCACCAACCGCACTGCCATCCAAAGTATATCATATTGAGGTGATTTCATGAAAAGATTGGGAATTTTTCTGTTTAACTTAACGATAAAATGCCACGCGGACCAGGTTTTTGAGAGGGCGGCGGGGCTGACCTTGCGGGTGCTATTGGCATTCTTCCCGTTTTTGGTGTTTTTGATGTCACTAATGGGATTTTTGGATGTGGACGAGTCGGCGATTTTGAGCGGGTTGTACAGTGTGCTTCCGGGGGATGTTTCGGAGCTGGTGCAGAGGTTTGTGGCGGAGCTTAGTGCGACACGCAGCGCGGGGCTTTTGTCTGCGGCCCTGTTTTTTAGTGTGTATAATACGACCAATGGATTCCGGGCGATAATCCGGTGTACGAACCGGGCCTATGATGTCCGGGAGGGGCGGGGGCTTGCGCGGCAGGTGGGGTTTAGTTTTCTGCTGATGCTGCTGTTTTCCGTGTCATTGATTGTAATGCTGGGGGTACTGGTTTTTGGGGGGATAGCCAGCGGCGCAATTGCGCTGGTGATTTTGGTGCTGGTTACAACATTTATGTACAAGCTGGCCTGCGCGAAACGTCTGCCATTTAAGCATGTTTTGCCCGGGGGTGTGCTTACGGTGCTGGCCTGGGCCGTGGTAGGTGCGACCTTTGGTTTTATTACCCAAAATTTTACCCAGTATCCGGCCATTTACGGCAGCATTGCAGGGGTGTTTATTCTGATTCTGTGGCTTAACGCAGTGTCGATTATTTTTCTGATGGGAAACGAAATTAACGCCCTTCTGCATGAATTTTTGACAAAAGAATAGCTCGGTGCTAGGATACTCTGGAAACCACTTATTGTAAGAGGAGGATTTTTATGCCACTGTGGGACATCGCGTTTGAAACGGGCAATGAATTGGTTGATACCGACCACAAGGAAATTTTTGAGCTGGTGGAGCAGCTGCTTACATCATCGGTCACAAGCCCGAAAGAGAAGGTAAAAACAGCCATTGAGTTTTTGGCAAATTACGTCGTGCGGCATTTTGCCAATGAAGAGCGTCTGATGGACGAATCCGACTATCCAAGGTCCGTGCTTCACAAAAAAGAACACAGCGACTTTCTTGTGGTGGCGACCGGTCTGCATGAAAAATTCACAAACGACGGTTACACCCTCGGAGAAAGCGAAAATGACGACCTTCACCTTAGCAAGGATATTAAAAAAACTGTGGTAGGCTGGCTGACCAATCACGTCATGGGCAGCGACCGCGACTTGGCCGACCACTACCGCCAGTGGGTAGAAAAAAATCAATAGACAGTCTTTTTAGGGAGTGGCCCAAGCGCGTCGGTAAAGGGGCGGCGAGGCGGGGAGTGAGTCGTGCTAACGCTTGCCGTACGATGATTGACTTTGACAGTGCAGTGTCTGTGCCGGTCTTGCTTCACAAGCCCGGCGGTGACACTTGCCCTGTCATGCGCCACTAATCGCACGACTTCGCTAATCGCACGACTCACTCCCCGCCTCGCCGCCCCTTTACCGACGCGCTTGGGCCACTCCCTCTTTTTATACAATCAGCATTGCGTCTCCGTAGCTAAAGAACCTGTACTCTTGGCGCACGGCTTCTTCGTATGCGGCGAGAATGGCTTTACGGCTGGCGAAAGCGGACACCAGCATTACCAGAGTGGATTCGGGCAAATGGAAGTTGGTCAGTAGACCGTCCATTACACGGAATTCATAACCGGGATAAATAAAAATATCAGTTTTGCCCGCTCCCGACTTTACCATGCCGGGGGCGTTTTCGTCTGCGCGGGATTCGATTGTGCGGCAGCTGGTTGTTCCTATGGCAATTACGCGGCCTCCGTTGGCCTTGGTGTCATTTATGATTTTGGCCACTTCGGGCTCTATGCGGCAGTATTCGCTGTGCATGTGATGCTTGGTGATGTCGTCTTCTTTCACCGGTCTGAATGTGCCTATGCCCACATGCAGAGTCACCGTTGCCAGCTTGACGCCGTATGCTTGAATTTCCTCCAGCAGCTCCGTTGTGAAATGAAGCCCCGCCGTGGGCGCGGCAACAGAGCCGTCATGCTTGGCATAGACTGTATTATAACGGGCTGTGTCTACCTGCTTTTCTTCAATATAATGAGGCAAGGGCATTTCGCCTATTTCCATCAGAATTTGCTCAAAGTCATCATCGTGCTCCATACATACTATTCGCAGGCCGTCCTCAATGATTTCCTGTACGGTGGCTTTCAGACGCCCGCCCGCAAATGTCAGTACGTCGCCCTCACGGGCTTTTTTTCCGGGCTTTACCAGTACCGTCCACTTGGAAGGGGACTCTGTCCCAATCCGTTCATGCAGAAGCATTTCGACTCCGTTGTCGCTTATAAGTCGCGCCGGAATCACCCGGGAGTCATTGATAACCAGGCAATCGCCGGGATTTAGCAGGGATTTTATCTCCCGGAACATTTTATGCTGTACCTCGCCTGTTTTGCGGCAAAGATGCATCAGGCGTGAGCCGTCGCGCTGAGCGATTGGCTGCTGGGCGATTAAATGCTTTGGCAGGTCGTAGTAATAGTCTTTTTTATTGGTCATTATCTAATTTCAACTCCTGTATAATAATGCAGCAAAATTTCGCGGAAGCAAAAGCCCATTCTGGCCATGCCATACGCGCCGCGCTGGCTCATGCCCACGCCATGGCCCCAGCCGCGGCCTTCTATTGTGATGCCGCTTCCGCCCCGGGCCACGGTTGGTGTGGAATCCAAGCGGCGCATCGAGTGCCCGTCGAAAATATAGGCCATGTGAACAGTGGAGATTGCCCCGTTGGAATCCAGGGCTTGTAAGGTGTTAAGGGGGGCGTGCAAATCCTGCCAGCCGCTGGTGACATTAACGGCCTGAGTAGTGGGAAGCCCACCGGCAATTGTGAAATTACTGCTGGGCAAAGTCCCTCCGATTGCGGAGAAAAAACCGCGAATGCGCTCCTCGCGGGTAACGGTCCACGAGCCGCCTGTGCCGTAAAGGGTCAGCGCGTTGGCTCGCCCGGAAGCCCCCATTCCCGATACCGAAATCCCGTTTACCGTACCGATGCCCGCGTTGGCGTTGGCGGCGGCCGTGGTCAGCTGCTGCCATGTAAACGTCCGCGTCCACACCATGGGCTCGTGCTCGTGTATTTCGTTTACACTTCGCAGATACGGCCTCGCCTCAAACCACACGTCCTCGGAGTTATCCGTCGCGCCACCGCTGGATGAGAAATACACCGCCAAAATCGGACTGTCATTATAAAAAAGCATCAGCCCATGGGTTTCGCGGACGGCACGGGTGGTATTTTCGTGCTCAAGACTCACACCGCGATACACTTGGCAGTGCGTTCCGTCGCATAAATCAAAGCCCTGTGCCCTGTGCCGCCCTTGATTGACAGAGTTTTGCGCAAATGTCCGCGACGCCACGGCCTGGGCTTTTAACGCCTCGATATGAAAGCCGGGCGACATCTCCGAGGGCAACACACCGTACAAATACTCTTCAATAGAAAGCACATTTATAGCCGAAATCCGTCCGCCGTAAGGGCGGAATTCAATCGCACCGCGATACGAATACGCGCCCAGCGTTATCGGATAGCCGTTTACGTCCATAATTTGCGCACCCGTGCCGGTGAATGTGTGCACAACCTGTCCGCTTACCATCAGCTGAACCTGATTGCCCTGGGCCCTCGCCGTAAACCCTCCCGCCGAATAAAGCTCCTGTACGGGCATAAAACCACTTTCCGTGCCATATCCCGCAAAAATATTCGTATTGGCAATATTAATGCTCTCGCGATTGGAAAACGAACGCAAAAGCCCGATTCGCACTAAATCAGACTCTTCGTAGTAATGGGCAAAAACCGTCATCGTAGGCAACATTACAAAAGCAGCTGCAAGCACCACCCATAAGAAAAAGTTTTTCCTCATTTATAATATGCTCCTTCCACAATTTCCATAAGACAGGAAGATTCACAATACCACTCAAGCTCTTACTATATCAGGACTTTACCATTATGTACAGACGCGATTTGGCGAGGGCACGGAAATCAATTTTCAGCCGCCTTGGGGGAGTGGCCGGCTTTCAGCGAAGCTGATTCGCGTTGCCGCGTAGCGCATTGGCCCGGCTGAAAGGGCTAGACGACGCGCTCCAGAAGCGCGGAGTCAGTCCTTTCCCGGGACACCAGCGGAGCATGGGCAACCGCGCAGCGAGCGAAACCGGCCACTCCCCCAAGGCGGATGAAAATTGATTTCCATGCGGCGAGGGCCCCTCCGCCTACTCTTCTACGTTGCCCAAGCTTTCCCTGCTTAATGCGCGGATTACTTCACCGGCGGTTGTTTTTCCTTCGGTCAACGCCCGTATCGCGCTTGACCTAAGCCCTTGGCTCTGCCGCAGCTCGTCGGCGAATTGAACTGGCTGTGTGCTCATTTGGCGGCGTTTGATTTCGTCCAAGATAATGTATTCGTATACGGCGAAGCGGGAGCGAAAGCCCGTGTTATTACAATGGCCGCAGCCCTTCCCAGCGAAAACGGGGGTTTCCTTTGGCAAGCGCAGAAGCCGGGCCTGGCTGGGGGTCAGAGTAGCCGGGGCGGAGCATTCGCGGCAAATGCGGCGCACAAGGCGTTGGGATATTACGCCGTTCAGGGCAGCGGCCACAAGATAGGGCTCAATTCCCATGTCTGTGAGGCGTTCGATTACACCAGCGGCATCGTTGGTGTGCAAGGTGCTTAGAACAACATGGCCGGTGATGGCGGCCTGCATGGCGATTCGGGCGGTTTCCGCGTCGCGGATTTCGCCAATCATGATAATGTCCGGGTCCTGGCGCAGAATATGCCGCAATGCGCCGGCAAAGGTAAGCCCGGCCAAACGCTCTATGTTTACGTGGTTGACGCCCAGAATCGGGTTTTCCACAGGGTCCTCCACCGTGATGATATTGCGGGTATCCTGGCTCAGCTCTTGCAGAAAGCTGTTAAGGGTTGTGGATTTCCCGCTGCCCGTGGGCCCCGTCATAAAAATCGCGCCATAGGGCTGGTTGAAAAGAGCCGTCAGCTTTTCTAAATCCTTGTCGTGAAAACCCAGCTCTTCCTTTTTTAGGCGGGAGGTCTCGCCGTATAACAGACGAATCACGATTTTTTCACCAAAAACCGTGGGCAAGGTGCTTAGGCGAAAATCCACCTTGCCGCCCTTGGCGAAAAGCTCACCTGTCTCAATTGTAAAATGTCCGTCCTGTGGCAGACGCCTTTCGGAAATATCCATGCCGCCCATGATTTTCAGCCGCGAAACCACGTTGGGAAGCAGGTTTATAGCCACCTTGCCATATGTAATGAGTTGCCCGTCCACACGATACCGCGCTCGCAGATGCCGACCGTAGGGTTCGATGTGAATATCGCTGGCGCGGTTTAAAACACCCGTTTCGACAATCGAATCAATGAGACGGACGGCGGGTGCGGCGGAAATTTCCGCCAGCAGCTCCGCCGAGTCCGCGCGGTCTTTAAGCCGCTCGTCCACCAAAAATTGAGATGCAATAGAATTTAACGCTTCTTCGCTGAAAATTTTGTCTACATAGTAACGGATGTCCCCTTCGTCCGCTTCAACGGGCACTGTAAAGTAGCCCGTAATATCCGAAATATCCGCCAGAACGCTAATCTTTTCCGGCTCACTTAAGGCCACCCACAAGTGTCCGTCTTCCCGCCGAAAGGGCAAAGCCACAAATCGCACGCAATACTCATGCCCCAGCAACCGCGCGCAATTGGCGTCGATATTCAGGTCGGCGATTCTAACCATGACCTCACAGCCCTTCAAAAATGCCTCTTTCAAAGATGTCCTAAAGCTTACCATACTCCATCACAAAAGTAACGTAATGTTTTTACGCGGGAGTGGCCCAAGCGCGTTGGTAAAGGGGCGGCGAGGCGGCGAGTGGTCGCGCTAACGCTTGCCGTACGATGATTGACTTTAACAGGGCGGTGTCTGTGTCGGTCTTGCTCACAAGCCCGACGATGACACTTGCCCTGTCATGCGCCACTAATCGCACGACTTCGCTAGGCGCACGACTCCCTCGCCGCCTCGCCGCCCCTTTACCAACGCGCTTGGGCCACTCCCTTTTGCACCTATACCTTAACCCAATAATCCGTGCCATCTCCGATTCTGTCTAAAAAGCCGTATTGAATCAGGCATCGGCGGACGGATACGAAATCGTCGTAGAACTGCTTTAGGATTTCATTGACGTCCTTTTCTGTGTAATGCCTGCCCGGCCGGAAGTTATCCACTAATTTCTGCATTATGATAATTTTCTTCTTTTCCTTCGCCGGGAAGGACTTGATTAGCAGCTTGCCGTCCGGGCCGAAATACCGGGCCAGCACCTCGTCTTTTTCGGCCTGGGTAATGGCAAAGCGTTCGTCTATGCTGGTGGCGGTTGGGTGAAAATCTACCAGTTTTTCCGTGGCGGAGGCTTTCTTTGCCATTTTTTCCTCCAGCAATTCCACCAAAGCGACCAGCACCTTGGCCTGCTTGTATTTTTCGCGAATCGCAAAACGCTGATTGCGAATTGTTGACGCGCTGTTTGCCCCTGTAATAGCTACGATTTCCTTGTCGGAATACCCCGCGTAAAATAATCTCGACAGCTCCTCCTGACCTGCCGACAGCCCGGTGTATACCCTTCCCATATTTAAAAAATGCTCAAAAATGGGCGGATGCTGGGATTTCATATGAGCTTCCACAGCTTTCCCCGCGTCGTAAAGGGTATCGTTCATGGGGTAGATTATGCCGTCTTCAAAGGCTTCGCCGCAAATCAAACAAGTGTAAACTCCATTCAACCCGTCTAATGTAAAGCCCCGTTTTAAATCTTCTGTAGATGCATTCCAAAATAATGAACTGTCCATGCGACTACCAACCTTTCAAATTATATCATTATATTATACAGACACGTGTCAATTGTATCTATAAAAAATCAATTGTCAACTCTCTCACAGACCTTTTAAAAAAATTTTTTTTAAAAGGGGTTGACAAAGAAACTTTTGTCATATATATTACTGTGCATAACACAGTAATTCTTAAATCAAAGTAATCAACGCGACAAAATAATATATCGAAGGAGGAACTTGATTGAGCGGAGTAATTAACTCGTCCGGCCTAATCAGCGGGCATATCGACATTATCCTGTTGAAAATCATCTCTTTGGAAGATGGCTACGGCTACAGCATAAGCAAAACAATTTCACATATCACGGAAGATGCATGTGAAATTAAAGAAGCCACGCTCTATTCCGGCCTGCGCCGCCTGGAAGCAGAAAAGCTAATCGCGTCGTATTGGGGCGACGAAAGCCAAGGCGGGCGAAGAAAGTATTACACCTTAACGCAGGCAGGCAGAGAAAGCCTTGAGGAAAACAAAGTCAAATGGAAAATGACCAAAAATCTAATGGACAGAATTTTAACATGGGAGGTTAATAGCTATGAAAAATCCAGGGAAAATTAATTTTGCACTGGCAGAAATTTCGGTAATGTACAAATCGGGAGTTGGCGAATACTACGCCCACGCGCAAGTAAACAGCGGAGACGCGCCCAAGTGCACGGCAGAACGGAACGGCATAAAGGAAATGCTTAAAAATCTTGCAAGCAAATTCAACGAATGGAGGCGGGGAAGCTATGAACGAGCAACGTATATCCAAGTTGGTGAATGATTTGTTTTATGACGTAGTTGAAAACGATAGAGTTCGTGAACAAAAAGAAGAGCTGCGCATCCACTTGGCCGAGCGCGTTAATGACTACATGGCAGCCGGGCTCTCTTTTGACGAGGCCCTCCAAGCCGCAAAGGACGGCTTGGGCGACCCGGAGGAGCTTATAAACGGTTTCGAGCGCAAGCGCGCGGTTGTTTTAGATAATTTGGATGAGGATTACGGAGTCAATATTCAGTTTCGGTTCAATAGACTCATGGCAAAGCTTGTGCCCCTTGCACCTTTTGTATATATCATTTTGGGTGTGACGCAAAGCAGCTGGTATCCCGAATGGTGGGTGGGGAACTGGTGGGCATGGGGTTGGGTAATCATCCCTATAACCGCAATAGTAAGCTCCGGAATAGGGCTTAGCACAATAACGGCACTTGCACCTTTTATATATATATATTGCTTGGCGTATTCTTCGGCTGGTGGGCATGGGGCTGGATGATAATTCCCATTTCCGCAATTCTATTTTCCGACCATAAGAAGAAAAAAAGGAAAAGGAAAAAGAAAGTGGAATTCTCCGACGGAATCATAATAGTTGAAAAAGAAGGCAAGAAAATAAAAATCGACAGCACTAAAGGCACCGTCGAAGTCGAAAAAAGCAATTGATTAAGTGAATTCATCATCAAAGAGGCAGGGAATCCCCTCGCGAGGGCGACCCTGCCCCTTTGATTCTATACCTTGTCAAGACAATGCTCTTTTCACAAGCTTGTCCGTGAGATACATGCCATTGGCCCGAAGTTTTGTAATCTCTTGCTCCAAGTTAGAGATGAGACCCATATTTCTTGCTCTGCGGAGAACTCCGAGGGTTCCTGTAACAACAAGACCAGATTGCTTTGCCTTGTTGCGGGCTGCGTTATCGTCCAGCACAACATATTGAATGCCATTTTCTACAGCACCGACCATAACCTCTACTTCACCAAGGTGTAAACACCCCAGCATACCCATCGCAAGTTGCTTGTTTGAAATGCGCATTGGTGAATATGATATGCTGCTTAGGTCTAACCCCTTTACTTCGTCCAATACGGCGCAGGGGATATAGACTTTTGAGAAGAGGTCGTCCAGCAAGGTTAATCTTTCAATGCCTCCTAGAAAAATAAGCGGACTGGAATTTATCACAATCTCCATTTACAACACCCTATCCGCAAAGGCAATGTCGTCTTCCAGCATATCTTCTGTATATACAATAGCCGTAATCCCAAGAAATTTAAGCGTTCCCATAAATTCCATTAGGGATTGCCCCGCCAACTCGGCAGCCTTAGCCAAACTAACCGCTTTGGAAACAAGCAATCCAATAGCCAAATAGGTTTGGATTTTTTCGTTTGCTCCGACATTTTGTCCATGCAACGCCTTAACTTCATACATCACATCATTGGGGATTGCTAAACTAACATTTTGCATAACACACATCCCTTCTTTATAAGCAATGCCTACCATATTTATGTTTCGATTAAAATTTCATCAGCACTCTCCGCATACAGAATTATATAACCTTCTAAGCCTTTGTGCAACGGCGTTGTACTGGTCATGCAAGATGCAATGGGCTCATGGTTGACAGGATATAGCGTTTTCAACGGAAACGTCTATATTCCTCGCCGCTGCCCAACAAAAAACGTGAGCCCAAAATTCCGGACTCACGTTTTTTATTTGCGGGCTTAGAAGCCCGAGTTATTAATTTGTTGATTAACGCTGATTCTTAGCCGAGGGTTACAATACCATATTGGAAACCTACGGGAAGAAGAAACGCATTGGCTACAAAGCGCAGGGGTACGAAGATGCGGTTGTCAATGTTTAGTGGAGTGATAGAGTTAGGCGGACCGGAAGCACCTGCGAAGGTAGCGATGTCATGTGCTACACCATTAACTGTAGCAATATTGGAGCCCGTGGTAAGAACTACGGTAATAAGGTTTCCGTTAGCGTCATAACCGGAAATGGTTGCGACGCCGTCAGCAAAATGACCTGTTCCGCCGATGTGTTCGAAGAACACACGCAGTTGAAGCATACCCACTGCAACACCGGGGGCAGCCGGGTTATTCCACAGGAAGAACGGGTCTGCAACCGGAGGACCGTCGCTAACCGCTACAGGTTGCATATACTGATGCAGTACAAGCGCGGGACGCTCGATGCCAATGCCGGGTCCAACTCCTGGGCCTACTACTTCGCCTTCAAATGCGCCGAAAGCTACAATTGTTTGCGAGTAGGGAAGGCTTGAGAATAGTGTGTTGGGGTTTTCACGAAGGGCGATAGCAGGTGTAGCAACGGTAGTAACCGGAAGATTTCCTAAATCGCCTCTTACGCTTTCGGGGTCTCTGTTAAACTCATGAGCCCATACAACATCACTGTTTGGCGCAATACGTGGGCCTGTTACAACAACGCGATAGTCTACGCCTGGGGATACATTACCCAATACAAAGTTGTGCGTAAGGGTGATTGTAGCGGGTTCGTACACGGAGGGAGCCAAGACAGGGAACACAAACACTTCTGTTGGGTGTCCACCAACGTCCATGGTGCGCATTTCGCCTCTGCCAAGAATCATTCCGCTGTCGGAATCAATAAGTGGCTGACGGTTGGTGTCAAACATAATGTCTGCCCAATGGAATCCTACCGGGCGGCCAAGCTGTGTGCCGACTACATATACCCAAATCTCGTCGTCTGTTGCAAAGAAGCCTTCTTCGGTTTCTTGGATAACAATGTTCTCAAGTTGCGTGGGTGTGATGATGTTGAAGACTCCGCCTGTATCTACGTGTGCAGGACTAATTGGAGAAACAGCAATTGGGTCTTCTACATAAGCAATGGTTACAACTTCTTCGGTGCCGCCTGGAGCAATTACCCTAACGGTAATTTCGTTGGTTCCGTTCATCCCTACGAAACCTGCTTCAACGCTAAGCTGGAAGCTTACATCAAGATGTCTTAACCCTGCGGTTGCGACGATAGGCATTGTTACAAGCCTTGCAACTGTAGGCTGCAACGAGGTGCCGCCTGTGAGTGAATAAATGCTGTTCAAATTCTGCCAGTTCCATGCTTCTCTGCCGTGTTGGTCCGCTAAGCCTGGTGGGGTGGTTGCGGCAGGTTGGCCTGCGCCTTGGATGCGCCAGCGCATGTCGGCAAATTTTACGCCTTCTTGCTCTAAGCGGAATTCGAAGGGCTGAACTGTTCCCCTAAACATTGTGCCGGGGGTAAGCTCGGAAAGACGGATGGAGCGAGGCCCGTCGTCGCCTTGAATCCAGTCTGCGTTTTCAGTCGGACGACCAATATTAAGTCCGTCAATATCAGACGTAACACGACGTGCGGGGTACTCAGCACCAGAAACTCTTCCAGAAATTAAAGTCGGAAGGTCTGATTGCTCAACAACACTGATTCCTGTTACACCGCGTGTGGCAACGTGGAGGTTGGATTCTGCCCAAGCACCGCCGCTGCGGTTTGTTCTTGCTGCTCTGCTAAATACCGATACCGCAGTGGGGTTCGGGTTTGCACCAGTTGCATCAGGAGCAGTAAATACATTAGCCCCGGAACCAATGGTTTGAGCTTCATTTAATTGATACCAGCGGCCAACTTCCACATCAACGTTTACATCGCCGGTTCTGGACGCGCCAACGCCAGGAAGTAGCCAGAGGCCTTCAAGGCGCAATTCACCGATTAATGACTCGAGTGGAGCCGGTGCACGACCAATATCAAGCTGCAATATAAGCTCTTCACGTTGGCCGCTGCCGGTACGAGTATACCATCTCCAGTTATCGCCTACACCAGAGCCTATTATGCCAGATATAGAACTAGTCAAATCAGGCAAGTTCGCTCCAGTAGATTCGAAAACTATTGAACCTGAACCTCTTGTGATACCCAGGCCACGGCCGCCCATGCCGATTAAGGCATTTACGTCCCAGCTATACCCGCGCTGTGCCCGTAATAAAATGGAGGTTCCGTGTACTGTCGCAGTGCCACCCGGAGCAGCCGTTAAGTTGCGCACGGCACTCTCGCGGATGGTTATATTGCCTACAGGTGCAGCGTAATCGAAGTGTACAGGGTCTCCATATGAGACAGTTACACCACCGGCTGCAGCAACGCTAAGGCTGGCGTCTACAATTTCGCCAAACCTACGCCACGTTTGCTGTGCCGCAGGCACATTGGCCAACCAATCCCACAATTCAATAACAAGCGTGGAATTCGCGCCTACGGGGGATATGCCTGGGATAATAATATCAAAATGCCCTTGGGCACCCGCAGGTATACCTTGTGCCGCAGTTACGAAAACAGTTGCCTCTCTGCCGCTATGGCGGAAAATAGCGTCATCACGATTGACGATAGTTAAGGCACCGGGGGATATGCCCACTACATCCCAATCCCCAATGCGGAGGCCGTTCACGGCATCCCTCAAAACAGCTTGAGCAGGGAAGTAGGTATTGCTGCCATCATGCGCTCCAGTCAGCCTGAAATCAAGCCTGAACCGGTTGGCAGCATCAGTCTCCCTACCAATAAAGTCTGCGATATTAACACGCACAATAAATCCGCCAGTTGTGGCGTTATCTGCGGGGACGCTTCCCGGTGTAACGGGGTTCACCACAAATCCCCTTGGCGCACCAAACACATTCATCGGCAACATGGAAATAACCATAACCAGTGCCAGTAGTAATGCTACTCTATAAACAAGGTAGGATTTTTGGAAAAGCACAGTCGGGTTTCCGGTTTCGAATTTCTAGTCCACACTTTTTTCTTTTGG
>WQSB01000032.1 GCA_009788085.1 Defluviitaleaceae bacterium | reverse complement strand
ATACATCGTGGTAAAGAAATATTCGGGGATTCTCAACCATCATAGTAGAAATGACCGAGGGAATCCTATATGGGAAATGTTCTCGTGGAATTATATGTATGCCTCTTAGGGGAAAGGACTGAAGCACGAAAGCAACAAAAACAAGTGACACAGGAGACAGCACAAGCAATAATGCAAGCATAGCCGCTCTCAGTCTCTTCCGCCCGGAATGTGTAAGCAAAAAACACGCAATGACTGTGATGAAAAACCAAGAAAGTAAGACAATCAGCAAAATTGTTGGAGGACGCATATTCTCCCTCTCTTTCTAAATAAGCAACCACAGGACGAAGATATGCATCTTCGTCCTGTGGTTTTATTAAATTACCAGACAACGCTGAATGGCTCATGCCAGAATTGATTGAACCAAGCAATCGCAACATCCGTACTTCTGCGAGATATAAAGCTGGGGTAATAGCCCGAAAAAAGGTTTTGAGTCGTTGCATTACCTGTAGATACGCACCTTACTGCCCCTCGAAACTCTTGTCCTGTTTGAGCTCGATTACGCCCTGTAGCCTGGTCTTGTGCAGAGACTCTATAGCCCCTGTGTGTGCCAGATATGAACTGTATGGTGGTATTAAAGCCGATTACAAGTCCTGCAATAAATCCTACCCCACCCAGAACAGCAGCCATTTTCCAACTAGGAAGTCCATTCCCAATTGCAGCGAGTGCTACGGCGAGTGCTGTTCCCCAGAGCATACCAGAAGTAAGGCGCACTTCACGGTTAGCGAGGTTGTCAGAGAATAAATTAACAGAGCTAAAGTTTAGTCGATGTTGACCAGAGTGAACTTGATACCGCACAGCACCAAGATTTCCAGTTGTGAACGGAGTGATGGACATTGAAACTTGAGCAGGAATGTAAATAAGCTCATCCATCCTAAAAGTTTTCACATCGGGAGTAGCATCTCCACGTACACGAGCATCGATATTGCGAAAATCTTCTTGCCTAAGTATCCCGTCTGAAATTGTGACTCTTTCGAGCATTTGGCCGTTTTTGTAAACGGTTAGGCTGCGGAGATTTCCTAATCTGTCTGTTGTTGAAGTAATCACATAGCCATCAATCATGAAGCTGTTTTCACAGATTTTGGTAATCTCGGGAGCATCAAACGCCGACGAGTTTCCTCTTGCAAAAACACTTGTAGTTGAAAAAACTAAAACAAACACCAAAAATAAAGCAGTAAATTTTTTAAGCATTTTAAGTTCCTCCTTTTGATAAGATTTAAGTTTATTATTTTTTGAAATCAGTGGCTATCGTACATCTAAAAAATCCCAATGGAATCACCCCCGTTTAAAAATTTTGTTTATGCAGCTATTATAATCCATAGTTACTGAAAAAAACTTGGCACCTTACTCAAAGATTTTTGCATAAGGTGTCAAGTTTTGATGAACTATGTCGTATTATATGTAGGTGCAAAAATTTTAAAGAGTTGATGGTATGCGTAAGTATGGTGTATACACAGTCATAAGTAAAGCCAATTTCTAAGATAATATCATTAAGTAATGTCCTTTCTTAGCCGTTGTCCTTCGCCCATTATCGGCGGTGCGGGAAGCGAAATATTACTACTATGGCTATAATGGCAACCAGCACTAATGGTACTAACCAAATCCAATTGTCGGCAAAGAAGCTGGGTTGCGACTCGGAAGACTCTGAATTTGCGGGAAATTCGATTTCCGGTTCGGGCGTAGGTGTGATGATTTCCGGTGCTATAATTTCCGGCTGAATGATTTCCGTAATCTCCAGAGGTGTTAATATCGCGGTTGTATCAACACGTATGTTGCCCCAAAGGGGTTCGCGGCCGGGGGTTAGGTTCTCGCGCCATTCATCGCCTATGCGCCATAAGGAATAGTAATGCACCTGCCCGTATTCTGCCGTGTGGTCTATGAATTCGAAGATTATGCGGTCGTGGGGAGCAATGCCCTGTTGGACAAACATGAGTTCCATGCCGTGATGGTCAAATTCTGAATAATGAACAAAAGACCTTAGCTCCAGGGGTTCGTGATGGCGGTAGACTCGAAGTTCAATATCTCCGAAATTGCCGAACGCCCAGCGATTTAAAACATATCGCAGCATAATGCCGCCACCTTCGGCGGGCTGAACCGTATAGCGTGCCCCGGAATACCAGCCCAATCTATAGCGGCGCATAGTGTGCGGTCTGTCCCCGATGTACAGCACTATGCTATTAATTTGCGCCTCCCTTGGGTCTACGATGATACGGTAATTGTAGAAGCGCGGGGGGCGGTTTAGAAATTCATCCTGATTGTAACCGACGGTGGCACTCCATGCGGGTTGTGCCCGCTCTGGCTGGTTGACGGTTAGCTCCACAAGGCCGTTTTCAAGGATGCGCATGGACATGGGATACCACCACAGCCATTCCCATTCCCATATGCGGCGCGTCCATTCCGGGCGGAAGGGGGCGACGGACTGCGTTACAGGTTCGTTTAAGCCATGGTAAGAAATGCTGATTTCTACCGGCCAAGTAATGCTTTCGTCAATTATAGGGCTGTAAAAATGGGCAGTATCCACCCAATGCCCGGAAATTCGTATTAAGATGTCCACAAGCTCCGGGGATTGAATGGGAAGTTGTGCAAACTGGCGAATTTCCAGCACACGGTCAATCCCTTCTATAAAATTTTCATGAAAATCGCCCGGATGCCATCTGTCGGTTGTAATCGTATCGTGAAGGCCCAATATGGCGGCCAAATCAGATGCCATAAAATAAGTATTATCTATGTCCTGAATTGTTCTGACCGCAAGAGTTGTAGCGGGTTCGTCGATGCCGTCAATTCCGACTATTAGGGTTTGTTCGGGATAGCGGATAAAGCCGCTGCCTTCCCAATCCCAGCCAAATAGGCCGGCCCCGTCTGCCCTTGTTGCAAATCTCTCCGGGATTGGTTGAAATTCCGTGCCGGTGGGAGTGAATGGCTCGCCTCTTACAATCCAAAAATCCCAGCGGTCGTCTTTGGGAGGGCGTATATTAAACTGTGCGGACGTGCCGTTTAGTATATAGGCCATGTCCCGCAGGCAGAAATAATGGATTGCCATATCCGTGGAATATCCCCACAGTTCAAAGTCCTGGCCGTTTACGCGAATTGTAAACTGCCCCGACCACACAGAGTCCACCGTTGCCATTACGGTTGTGGGAAAACATATTATTATTGCCATCAGCACCACAGCGATAATTTTTTTTGCTCTTTTCAAAGATATTTCCTCCTCTAGTCAAAATGAGGTCATTTGCTATAATACCACAGTCTTAGAAAGGAACAAAAATCATGTATACGATAAAAACAATCAGCGGGCGGGCCAAGCGGGCCACTTTGCAAACGCCTCACGGCATAATAGAAACGCCGGTATTTATGAATGTGGCTACGGCGGCGGCGATTAAAGGGGCATTGTCGGCGGCGGATTTGCGGGACGTAAACTGTCAGGTGGCCCTATGTAATACCTATCATTTGCATCTGCGGCCGGGGGAGGACGTCGTGGGGAAGATGGGCGGACTGCGGCCATTTATGGCATGGGACAGGCCTGTGCTTACGGACTCCGGGGGATTTCAGGTGTTTTCGCTGGCGGCGATGCGAAAAATCAAGGAAGAGGGCGTGTATTTTTCATCTCATATCGACGGACGAAAAATCTTCATGGGGCCGGAAGAGAGCATGAATATTCAGTCGGCCTTGGGCGCAACGATTGCCATGGCCTTTGACGAATGTGCACCATATCCATGCTCGCGGGAATATATGCTGGACTCCGTGGCGCGAACCACCCGCTGGCTGGAACGCTGCAAAGTGCAAATAAAGCGGCTTAATGCGCAAGAAACTACGCTAAACCGCGAACAACTGCTTTTTGGCATCAATCAAGGCGGGACATTTGAGGATATCCGCATCGAACACGCCAAGGAAATTTCCGAAATGGATTTGGACGGATATGCCATCGGCGGGCTGGCTGTGGGCGAACCCGCCCCGGAAATGTATCGCATCCTCGAAGAGACCGTGCCCTTTTTGCCGCAAAAAAAGCCCACATATTTAATGGGCGTGGGCACTCCCGAAAATATCCTTGAGGCTGTAGAGCGCGGCGTGGACTTTTTCGATTGCGTCATGCCGGCACGGAACGGTCGGCACGGGCATGTGTTCACCAGTCGGGGCAAGCTAAACATAACAAATGCCATGTACGAGCTTGACGACCGCCCCCTCGACCCGGAATGCACCTGCTACACCTGCCGCAATCACAGCCGCGCCTATATCCGGCATCTATTCAAGGCCAAGGAAATGCTGGCCATGCGGCTGTGTGTCATTCACAATTTATATTTCTACAATAATTTAATGCAAGAAATTCGCGACGCCCTTGACGCGGGGACATTTGCTAAGTACAAGAAAAGCCGCCTTTGGGCATGAGGGAAGCTCACAAAAAGCCGTATCGCCAGAATAGGCATTATAGACGTTTCCGTTGAAAATGGGCTCAGTCATCGCGCAAAAACGCCGCCGACGCAGTCGAGGCACGCGCTCGACTTCACCGTTTTCAACTGAAAACGCTATAGGCCTGTTCCGCAACTTTTGTGCCGGTGCTTTGCCCGCCTTCCGCGAAAGCCTGTAAGGCATCTTGGAATGAAGTATTCTGCAACATAGCTTGCCTTTCCTCTTGTAAATGGGCACGTCTGGTTTCGCTTGAATTTCTCATCATTCTCATCAGTGACGCATGAGTACATATCATGGGAATGTCTTTCATTGATTGCAGCCTCCAAATATTTTGCGTCCATGCTGATATTTTTAATCCATTATGGATGTATCGGCAAAACCTCCCCTACACATTAACTATTGACATTTACCGTATAGCGTTTTCAGTTGAAAACGCTTACACCCGCTTAATCCTCGCGCCCAATTTGTTTAAGCTGGTGTCCAGACGGTAGTAGCCCCTGTCTATGTGGTGGATGCCGGTTATCTCGGTCAGGCCGTCGGCGCGAAGGGCAGCCAAAACCAAGGCCGCGCCGGCTCGAAGGTCGCTGGCGGCCACCTGCGTGCCAGTCAGTTTTTTTACGCCCTCAACTATCGCGCTACGGCTTTCTATTTTTATTTCCGCCCCCATGCGCTTGAGCTCGCCTACCTGCATGAAACGGTTCTCAAAAACCGTTTCCGTTATGATGCTTGTGCCTCCGGCTGTGCACATCAGAGCCATGAATTGTGCCTGCATATCCGTGGGGAAGCCCGGATACGGCATGGTTTTAAGGTCGGCGGATATAATTTCATGGGAGGGGTCGTGGCGCACTCGGATGCCAGTTTCCAGCTCCTCCACCAAAATATTTACTTCCTTTAGCTTGGCTGTTACCGGCTTTACGTGGTCGGCCGTTACATTGGTCAGCAAAACATCGCCCCTTGTTAAGGCCGCCGCCACCATGAATGTCCCCGCCTCGATGCGGTCTGGGATTATACTGTGCTGAGTGGCTTTCATGTCGCGTACGCCGTCGATTTTTATAGTGTCCGTGCCCGCGCCGCGAATCTTTCCCCCGGCCGCATTTAGGAAATTCGCCAGGTCTACTATTTCCGGCTCAACGGCGCAGTTTTCCAAAATAGTCTGGCCCTCGGCCAAGGCCGCCGCCATCATCAGGTTTTCCGTCGCGCCCACGCTTGGGAAATCCAAGTAAATTTTCGCGCCTTTCAGCCGTCGTGCCTCCACCGTGACACATCCGTGGGAATTGTCAACCTCGGCCCCCAACGCCGCGAAGCCTTTGAGATGCAAGTCCACCGGCCGCGAGCCTATGGCGCACCCGCCTGGCAGAGGCACCTTAGCTTTGCCGAACCGTGCCAAAAGCGGTCCCGTCACAAGAAAGGACGCCCGTAGCTTCACAACCAGCTCGTACGCCGCCTCCTGGGAATTGATTGCAGCGGTGGAAACCGTTAAATTTCCGGATTTTTTGTCCCATTGGGTTTTCGCGCCAAGAGTTTCCAAGAGGCCGCTCATAGCCTCTACATCACTTAAAGAGGGTACGTTTTGCAAAACGTTTTCCTGTCCCGTCAAAATCGTCGCCGCCAGCACCGGAAGCACCGCGTTCTTTGAGCCCCCTATTTCAATTTCCCCCCGCAGCTCTTCGCACGGCTCAATAATAAATTTTTCCGCCATAATTCACCTGCTCACAATTGCGTTTGTTATAGTGTAGCCAGAATTGACAGAAAAAACCCCGCAGCAGCAGCGATGAGTGAACCGCTTACAATAGCACAGTCAATTTTCCGTACCGAAAGCAAAGCTGCTGTAAAAGGCAACGCCCCAACAAGTGGCAGTTTACGAAAGTTCTTGACTGATTACGGTTATACGAATATAATTTCAGTAGGAAATCCAAAACTTTGAAGTGCTATAGTCGTTTCAGTTGAAAATGGTCTCAGTCATCGCGCAAAAACGCCGCAGTCGCGGCACGCGCTCGACTTCACCGTTTTCAACTGAAAACGCTATAATACAGCGATTGGAGCGGAGGCAATTTTATGGTTGGCTACATGACCGCAAAGGAAAAAGCGGCGCAATGGAATGTATCGGAGCGCATGGTGCAGATGTGGTGCAAGGAAAAAATGATTGACGGCGTTTCACAATTCGGAAGCGTGTGGGCTATTCCCGAAGATGCCTGCAAGCCAACACGAACCATAAACCAAAAACCGGGGCGCAAGCCTAAAGCCGGCGCAGCAGACGTAAAGCAAGGCGGGGGGAATTGTAATGCCTGAAGCACGAAAGAACATATTCTTGGTTGACGATGAAATAATCAACTTGAAAATGGGAAAAAACGCCCTTTCGGATTTCTATAATGTGTTCGCGTTGGATTCTGGGGAATCTATGCTGGAATTGTTGGATGTGGTGCTGCCCGATTTGATTTTGCTGGACGTAAACATGCCGGACATGAACGGATACGAAGCGATTAGACAAGTCAAGGAAAATGAAAGAACAGCCGGAATACCTGTTATTTTCCTCACTTCGATTAACGAAAAAGAAATGGAACTTAAGGGGCTTTCGATGGGTGCGGTGGATTATATTACAAAGCCCTTTTCTGCCCTCCTTCTTTTGAAGCGCATAGAGATTCATTTGTTGCTGGAATCACAGAAGCGCGAATTGCGTTTTTTTAATGACAATCTTGTTGCCGAAAACGCCGCCCTTGATGGCCTTTCTCGTATGAAGACTGAATTTTTGGGAAATTTGAGTCACGAAATTAAAACGCCGCTTACAGTCATTTTGAGTGATATACAAAGGATAGGTAGAGAAGTTTGCAAGCACGGATTTGAGAACGAAAGGGTCAGCGAATCAATTAACCGGGCGCATGATGAAATTATGCGAATGGCGCGTTTAACGGACAGCGCGATAAAAATGGCCGCTATGCAAGAGTACCACGGCAAAATGGATTTGATAAATGCCGCATCGCTTTTTAGAACAGGCGCGGAAGGATACCGCAGTATTATTGAAAAGCAGGGCAACGTGCTAATCATTAATGCGGAAGAAAATTTGCCCCGAGTATATGGCAGCGCAGACCAGCTAATCGGGGTGTTGTCAAATTTATTAACCAACGCCAATAATCACACATCAAATGGCCAACTCATAGTAAGCATAGAAGAAAAAGCACCGTTTGTATCCGTCACAGTCAAAGACACCGGGACAGGCATACCGCCGGAAATGCTTCCCAACATTTTTAATCGCGGCGTATCCGGCTCGGGCAGTACGGGCATGGGGCTGCCTATATGTAAAAATATTGTAGACTCTCATGGCGGGGCAATTTATATTAAAAGCGAACCTGGCAAAGGCACGGCGGTAACATTCACAATGCCGGTGTATAGTGAAGAAAGGCCGGTGAATAACGAAGAATGAGCATTACACTAAACTATGCAAGTGTGGCGTTGGGTTTGCTTTGTATCGTCATTTCTTTGATTATTCTGCTTAACCTGCTTATGGAGGGCGAAAGACGGTCAAGTATACACCGTTATTTCATGGCTTTTGTACTGTGCAATATTGGGTTTATGGCAACGGATGTCGTGTCCCGGTTGGTAACGGGCAACACCGCGTGGTACGCGCTTTGGCTTAATCGCTTGGCTAATTTTTTTCATTTTGCATTAGGCCCTCTTGTGCTGGCCTTTATGACATTGTATTTGCTGGCTTATATTGAGCTTAAAACGAAGGTTTCGCAAGCCATAAAGCACATGGCTTTTTCCATATGCGCGATGGGGGTGCTGCTGACCGTTGTTTCGCAGTTTACGGGTATGTTTTACACCATTGACGAGTACAACTTGTACCACAGGGGCGAGATGTGGTGGCTGTCGCAGGCCTTCCCATTGGCAGGGCTGACTATCAACATGGGCGTGGTGGTTTTATATCGTAAAGTTTTGAAGAATTTATCCTCGCTGTTTTTTATGATATACATGACCCTGCCGATAATCGCGATTGTTGTGCAATCGCTGTTTTTTGGCATAACCTATATCAACATCGCCATCACGCTGAACATGCTGATTATTTATATCAGGCTTCAGATAGAGCAGTCGGGAACAGACCAGCTGGAAAAGCAAAGTCTAGCCGCCGAAAACGCCGCTCTTGAAAGCCTATCCCGTATGAAAACAGAATTTATGGCAAATTTGAGCCATGAAATTAAAACACCGTTGACAGTCGTATTGGGTGATATTCAAAGAATAGGCAGAGAAGTCAGCAGGCAAGGCTTTGGAAATGAACGAATCAGCGAATCTATCAGCCGGGCGAAGGATGAGATTATGCGCATGGCCCGCCTTACCGAAAGCGCGATAAAAATGGCGGCCTTACAGGAGAGCCGCGAAAAAACAGCCATACTGGCACCGGCATCCCTTTTCATAACGGGTGCGGAAGGATACCGCAGCATTATTGAAAAGCAGAGCAACGTGCTAATCATTAACGCGGAAGAAAATTTGCCTCATATATACGGCAATGCCGACCAGCTGATAGGGGTGTTGTCAAATTTATTAACCAATGCCAACAAGCACACAAGGAACGGCAAACTTGCGGTAAATATAGAATCAGACGAGAGGTTTGTATCCGTCACTGTCAAAGACAGCGGAACGGGTATACCTCCGGACATCTTGCCTTTTGTTTTTGAGCGGGGCGTATCCGGTTCATGTAGTACGGGCATGGGGCTGGCTATATGCAAAAACACCATCGAATCCCACGGCGGAGAAATCTATATTAAAAGCGAAGCAGGCAAAGGCACTGCGGTTATATTCACAATACCGGCAATTAATAAGGAAAGGTTGGTTGAGGCCGATGTTTAACATTCTGCTTGTTGAGGACAACGAGGCTATACAGCAAATCAACAAAGAGATGCTCGAAGAAGAAGGCGGCTACAAGGTTCGCCTTGCCATGAATCTTGCCGAGGCGCAGGGGAGCATTAAACAATCTGCCCCCGACCTTATTGTTCTTGATATTATGCTGCCGGACGGAAGCGGGCTGGATTTTCTAAAAGAGCTTAGGAAAACGGGTTCGGATGTCCCTGTGCTGTTACTGACAGCCCTGTCGGAATCCAACGACGAGGTGAAGGGCATAAGAGAGGGTGGCGATGATTATGTCGCAAAGCCCTATGACAGCGATGTGCTTCTGGTGCGTATTGAAAAATTGTTAAACCAAAAACTCAAGGCTGACGAACGGGTTAAGGATGCGGTTGCGCAGACCAAAAACGCCGCCGATATTGTTCAGTACGGCCCGCTGACCGTCAACAGCATAACACAGCGGGCGAAGCTAGACGGAGAAGATGCTAACCTCACGCCCAAGGAGTTTTCTGTACTGGCCTACTTCCTAAAGAATATGGACAAGAAATTGACCCCGGATGAAATTTATGAGGGGGTTTGGGGACAAGACTCAATTAACAGTGCCGGGGCTATCAAGGTACACATCAGCGGCATCCGTAAAAAGCTGAAAATGGAAGATGAAACTTCTGTGGTGATAGAAACGGTGGGTCGGAAATACTATGTATGCTGCTTGCCTTACAAAGAAGGCTAGTTCCCACAAAATAAAAAATTATTCAAGGCTTCGGTTAAGATTTCTTAATCGAAGCCTTTTGATATGTTGGGGCTGTTATATTAAATCCAGAGCAAAAGACTACGGGGGATGCGATGGAAAACAAAGGTACCATTTTGCTGGTAGATAATGATTTTTACCTTAATAACATGAACCAAAATGAATTTTATCGGAGGGGTTACGCGGTACTGACCGCCACATCATACAGCGAAGCTCGCGCGATACTTAATGCAACAGAGCCGGACATCATTATTATGGAAGTAATTTTGCCCGACGGAAACGGATTTAACTTTTGTAATGAAATAAGCGGCAATACAGAAGCAAGCATAGTTTTCCTAACAGTCAAGTCTGACAAAAAAGACATGATTAGAGGGATAAAGCTGGGGTGTGACGAGTACATCCAAAAACCGTTTTGTAAAGATGTGATGATTGCACGGGTAGAAGCTATTATGCGACGGCGCACGAATTTTAGAAAATAGGAGGGCTTTAAGAATGAAGAAAGAAATGAGAATGTTAGTAAAGGCGACAAAATGTTTAACATTGTTGTGCTTGCTGTTTATCTTGGCAGGCTGCGCAGGCTCTTCGGCAAATATTATGCACATTATCAATGATGTGGCATATCATCCTGAGTTGCCCGAAGAGCGGCGGCATTTACGGGTTGGTGTTGTTCCGGGGCCGTATGGCGAAATGTTTATGGATGCCATAGAACCAACCTTGGCGGCAAGAGGGTATACGGTGGAGCTGGTTTTGTTTAACGACTTTATCCAGCCCAATCACTCGCTTGCGCAGGGCGAAACAGAACTAAATATATTTCAGCATAACCGGTTTCTAAATTCATTTAAGTTTGAGCATAATTTGGAGCTGTCACCTATTGCCGAAGTTCCTACGGTTTCGATGGGAATATTCTCGGCAATTTATGCCGAATTGGAGGATATTAACGAAGGGGCGGTGGTGGCTATCCCCAACGATGCGACAAACCTTGCCCGCGCGCTGCGCGTTTTGCAATCGTCCGGTCTTATTTCACTTAACCCGCTAACGGATGCCGCTCACGCAATAGTGGAGGACATCGTAAGGAATCCCAGGGGACTGGCGTTTAATTTAATCGAAGCCTCGCAATTGGTAAGCGAGCTTGGAAGAAGCGATTTGGCTGTTATAACCGGCGGCTTCGCCTATGCAGGCGGACTGGATATAGCGGGTGCTTTGTATAATGAATTTTTAGTAGACGGCTACATGATTGTTGTAACGGTGCGGACAGAGGATTTGGCGCGGAATTTTGTAAGCGACATCTTGGATGTAATTCATTCCGGCAATTTTAAGGATGTTATCATCGCCGATGACAGTCCGTTTAACGGATTCCAACGTCCGCGCTATTTTTTCCAATAAAGGAGTGGGAGCATGAAAATTTCACAAAAATTGTTAACGGGATTTGCAATAATCATTTTCTTGTCTGCCGTTGTGGGGCTTATGGGGATTATCGGCATGAGTCGCCTGTATCAATCCAGCGTGTCCATGCACGAAGAGCAGATTGTCGGCATGGATAACCTGCGGGAAGCCATGAACTACATGAACCAATCTATAATCAACATAAATAATGTAGCGTTCATGAGTTTTTATGATGACAGGCACGGCGCGGAGGTTGCAAAACACGAATTTGAGGTAAGCGCGGCGGCATTTGAGAGAACGCTTGGTACGGCGATTACAATAGGCGAGCTGGATGCGCTGTATCAGCCGATTGTAGCAGAGTTTCGCAACAACTTTCTGCCAAACAGTCGCAGAATAATTGAGTTAAGCCTTGCAAATATCCCGGACCACGCAAGGATGCTGGACGTAAATGTCCTGATGGCTGTAAACGCTGAAATAACCGGACGTTTAGAACGCTTGCTAAATAGCTTGGCTGATGCCCACACCGCAATAGCGGATTATACGGTTTTAAGAAACAGCCGGCAAAGCAATATCTTCATCACAATGCAGATGACACTTGTGGTAATCGGTATTGTGACAGGGGTAGTGCTTTCTATGCTGATTACGGGCAGCATTGTAAAACCGGTCAGACAAATGGTGGTGGCGGCAAAGGAAATATCCGTTGGCAATATGAATGTAAACCTCCCCAAAGCATCCAAGAGTGAAATAGGAGAGCTGACCGAAAGCTTTGGCGGTGTTGTTGATGTTATAAAAGGCATTATGGGAGACGTTGCGAATCTTTCTCGTGAAGTAAATATAAACGGCGACATTGAATATCGGATAAACGCAAAAAAATACCAAGGCGGGTACAAGGAAGTAATTGACGGCCTTAACGACTTTACAGATTCTTTTGTCAACGATGTGCTTTCAATTCTCACTGCTTTAGGTAATGTCGGCAAGGGTGATTTCCAAATTCAAATTAAAAAGCTGCCGGGCAAAAAAGTAATATTAAATGAAACCATAGACGAGCTTATGGCAAACCTTAACGCCGTAAGCAAAGAAATGGGGCAAATGGTTATATCTGCAACATTGCAAGGTGATTTAAGCTACAAAGCCGACGCGGATAGGTATCAAGGCGATTGGGGCGCGTTAATGAAGGGGCTTAACCATATGACAGAAACCGTCCACGCGCCTATTACGGAAATCAGAGAGTCCATTGCTGTTTTAAATACCGGAAGCTTCAACCCGCCGAAAGTGAACGGCGACTACATGGGAGATTTTCTGGCGATTAAAAACGACTGGAACGAGTATGTTTCCGTGTTACCGGCCGTTATGAAAGAAATCAGCGATTGCTTAGGCGCGATTTCCGGCGGCAACTTGACCCGCGCCATCACGATGGAATTTGAAGGCGATTATGACGGCGTGAAGTTATCCGTCAATAACATAGCCGCCAATTTGCACAAAACCATGTCGGAAATTCAAACCGCATCCGCACAAGTGCTGAGCGGGGCGCAGCAAATTTCAGCAAGTGCCACGGACTTGGCAAACGGCGCGAACATACAAGCCAATTCCATTTCCCAGCTTAATACCTCTGTGGATTTGATTAACCAACAGACCCAGCAAAACGCCGCCAACGCCAAGGTCGCCAACGCCCTTTCAAATACATCCTCGGACAACGCCCGCGACGGAAACGACGCGATGAAGCAGACCCTTGAAGCGATGCATGACATCAAAACCGCAGCAGGCGATATAACCAAAATAATTCAAGCAATAGAAGGCATCGCGTTCCAAACCAACCTTCTTGCTCTAAACGCCGCCGTTGAGGCTGCTCGGGCAGGTGAACACGGCAGAGGATTCTCTGTTGTTGCGGAGGAAGTGCGCAGTCTTGCGGGCAGAAGCCAAGCTTCGGCATCCGAAACCACCGTGCTGATTGAAAGCACTAACGCCACAGTAGAATCTGGCTCTGCCATTGCCAACACCACAGCGGAATCTCTTGACCGTATCGTGGAAAATACAAACAAAGTGCGGGATATTGTAAGTGCCATTGCGGACGCTTCTCAAAGCCAGGCGTCGGCAATTCAACAAGTCAGCGCAGGGCTTATGGAGGTTTCCGGCGTTGTGCAAAATAATTCCGCTGTTTCCGAGGAGGCCGCCGCTGCTGCCGAGGAGCTTAATTCCCAAGCCGAGATGTTACAGCAGCTGGTGTCATTCTTCAAACTGTAGCCATTTTACATCGGGAGGTTGGCCGAATGAGAAACTTAAAAATCAAGTCAAGACTTTGGATAATGGTGGCGGTTTCAATTGTTATGGCAACTATGGTGGCGACATTTGCCATAGTAAACCTTAATCGAATTTCCGGGTACATCACAAGGATTGACGAATACAATGTGGCGCAGCTAAACAGGCTGGGGCGAATGACTCATTACTTTGATTCACTGCGCAGACAAATTCGCGACGCGGTAATTACATCCGACCCAGCAAAAACAGAGTACCACATAAATGAAGTTTTGCGGCGGTACGGGCGATTGGTTGAGCTTTCCGAGGCGTACAGAGAGCATTTAATCGGGATGGGCGTTACGACCGGTGAGGAATTTGATACTATTACCGATTTTGTAAACGCCCTGCCCGGTGCCGCCGCAATTGTTATGAACATTGCCGGCTATGCGGAGCGAAACGATGTGGAAACAGCTCTGTTTTACTTGGAAACGGAATGCGTACCCTATACACAAGACATGACCGATTGGCTTGCGCATCTTGCCAACCTCAACGAGCATCAATCCGAAGCAATGGCAACCGAGGCTCGTGTTTCGGTTGCGTCGGCGTATCGAAATATGGGGCTTGCAACCGCAGCAGGTGCAATCGCTCAATTGTTTCTCAGCTTGTTCATAATAAAATCAATAATCACACCACTTAGACGTATGGTAAACGCTTCCGAAAGCATCGCCGTCGGCAATCTTAATATTAATCTCGACACAAGCACGAAGGACGAAACAGGCGAGCTTGCCCGAAAGCTGGCGGTGGTGATTTCAACCGTTCAAGGCATGGTGGACGATATATCAAAGCTCTCGCATGAGGTTAATGTAAACGGCGATATTGAATACAGGATAAACGCCCAAAAGTATCAAGGGGAATATAGGCAAATGATTGACAGCCTCAACCAATTTACAGACGCGGTTGTTACCGACATGCTTACGGTGCTTTCTTCGTTGGGCAACATTGGCGACGGAAATTTCAAAATAGAAATAAAGAAGCTGCCGGGCAAAAAAATTGTGCTTAACAACACCATAGACACGCTTATGGAAAACTTAAACGCGGTAAGTGCGGAAATGGGGCAGATGATTATTGCCGCAACACTGCGCGGAGATTTGTCCTACAAAATTGACCAGGATAAATACAAGGGCGACTGGTGTGCTCTAATGACAGGACTAAACCGTATTACGGAAACCGTAAGCAAGCCCATTAAAGAAATCAGAAAATCCATTGCCGTCTTAAACACAGGGAGCTTTACCCCACCTGTGATTAGCGGCGACTATATGGGTGATTTTCTCGCCATTAAAAACGATTGGAACGAATATGTAAACGTACTGCCTGTTTATATGAAGGAAATCAAGGATTGCCTTGAAACCATAGCAGACGGTAATTTGACACGCACAATTGACATGGCCTTTGAAGGCGATTATGCAAGCATAAAGCAATCCGTCAATCATATTACCGCAAACCTGCACCAAACCATGTCGGATATTTCGGCGGCTTCCAATTCAGTGTATTCGGGGGCAAGGCAGATTTCCAAAAATGCTATGGTTTTATCAGAAGGCGCGAACACACAAGCCGCTTCGGTTGAAAAATTGTCCTCGTCATTTGCCATTATAACCAAGCAAACCGAGCAAAACGCCGCAAACGCCAATGCGGCCAGCGCGCTTTCCAACACATCTTCTGGCGACGCCCAAGACGGTTTTAGCGCGATGAAACAAACCCTTGAAGCAATGGAAGGCATAAAGGCAGACTCTGTAAGCATCACCGGCATTGTCAAAACAATACAGGACGTTGCGTTTCAAACCAATCTGCTCGCGCTTAACGCCGCCATTGAGGCCGCCCGTGCCGGCGAAATGGGTAAAGGCTTCTCTGTTGTGGCAGAGGAGGTGCGTAGCCTTGCCAACAGAAGTCAGGTTTCCGCCACGGAAACGGCAGCATTAATCGGAAAATCAACAGAAGGGGTAGAATCGGGCTCCGCAATTGCCGCAACCACCGCAGAAGCACTTGACAGAATTGTTGTGGGTGCGAACAAACTAAAAAGCATTGTAAACGAAATTGCCGATGCATCTGAAGCGCAAACAGAAGCTATCGAAAAAGTAAGCAATGACCTTTCGCAAATATCCGGCGTTGTACAGAATAATGCCTCTGTTTCCGAGGAAGCCTCCGCCACCGCCCAAGAGCTGGACGCACAAGCGGAGCTGCTGCAGCAATTGGTTTCGCGTTTCAAATTATAGACGGTCGAAGGTTCAAAAAAACACGAAGGGAGGTGTTAGCTATGTTCAGATGGAAATCGCTAAGTTTATCCAGCCAACTGCTTCTGGGCATAGCAATTCTTTGCGTACTCAGCTTGGCGGTTGCCTTTGTTGTTGCAAATACATTGGTACGCGAGGTTGTTCACGAGAATATACTGGAAAGCAATCTGCGACACAGGCAAATTCATGCCCAGCAGCTGGACTCATGGTTTTCAGAGCAAGCCCATATCGTAACTGCATACTCCAGAGTGCTGCACCTCATAGACAGAGTATACTACTTGTCAATCCTTGACGAGATTGTTTATAACTATGAGCTTGCTCAGTCCTTTTGGATAAACCTTTATGACGGCTCTATGTATGACAGCAACCGATGGACTCCGCCTTATTGGTGGGTCGCCCAAGAGCGGCCTTGGTGGCAGCTGGCCGAGGCACATAGCGGCGAAGTCACAATCACATTGCCTTATGTTTCTGCGGAAACAAACAGGCTTGTAAGTACAATCTCCCGCCACATAGTAGATTGGGGCGGTCAGCCCGGTGTCGCTGCTATGGATATTGATTTGTGGCGGTTTGAGGCAATTATGAATGACCTTGCAGCTCTTGCGGATGGCTATTTATTTCTTGTGGGGCCGGGCGGAGAAATAATTATTCACCCAAACCCTGCATACATGCTGGGCGATTATGGGTTTATTAATGTAGAAGATATTTATGATTACTTCTATATTATTGGATACTCTCCTTCCGGAGACACCGTTCTCCAAATAAATGATTCGTATTTTATGCAATTCCCGCTGGCTTCCATAGGCTGGACACTGGTAGCAGTTATGCCGACCTACATCACGAGTGTGCCTGTTTGGAATATGCTGTGGATTGTCATGATGGTTATAATTTTTGCAGTATCGATTGTGTCGGTGTTTACGTTTTTTTATGTGAAATGGGTGGCATCATCAGCCACAAGGCGGGAAAATGAACTATTGAAGGAGCTGCAAGATGCCGAATGGAAAGAGCGTACTCGGCTTATGCTGGATGTTGCCCCGCTTTTGATTCAATATTGGAACAATGAATATGCTTGTGTTGATTGCAATCAAACATCCCTTGATTTTTACGGGTTTTCCACAAAAGAGGAATATTTTGATAAGTTAAAGGATGCTTTGCCCACTTACCAAGAGGACGGAACACCATCCTGGTACAAGTGGAACACTTTTTTGAAAAAAGTGTTTGATACCGGTTTTGGGCACACCAATTTCTTAGAAAACAATCGCAACGGAGAGCCAGCGTATTTCGAGGTAGAAGGGTTGCGCACAGAGCATAATAACGAAACTGTGGTAATCACATACTCTACCGATATAACGCAATTTAGAGAAAAAGACCGCTTTCAAATTATGTTAGACTCATCACCCAATGTAATTGTAGTTTTTGATAAGGATGCCAACGTAATCGACGTAAACCAAGCCGCATTGGAGTTCTACGGCTTTGAGTCAAAACAAGACTACATAGACAAATTTCTGAAAACAACACCAGAGTTTCAGCCTAACGGAGTGGAATCCGTCCCGTTTATGCTCAACTTTTTCAGGAGTGTCATTGAAGCAGGTAAGCCTACGGTTTTTAATAACTGGATGTTGCAATCGACAAAGGGAGAACCGCGGCCGATTGATGTAACCGCAGTTCCCATGAAAATGGATGGCAAAGATTGCATCATCATTCATACGGTGGATTTGCGCGAACACATTAAGTTGAAAGAGCTGCAAGAAATCGAATGGCAAAGGGCACAAGAGGATAAAATGCGTGAAATTGAACAAAAAGCCGCAAGCCGCCTGCAGCAGTTGCTTGATTCCGCGCCTATATCATGCTTTGTGCTTGACGAAACGCTGTGCGCGACCGGCTGCAATCAGGCTGCTGTAGAACTCTTTGTCAAAAGGCCCGGCGAAGCCCTTTTCCAAACGTACCCCGAAATGGCTTGCTTTGAGGAATGCAAGTCGGATTGCTGGGATTGCGGAAATTATGGACGAAGCAGCTGCCGCGCCCGCCAATTCCTTATTCACAACAACCGGCAAATCTTTCCTGGATATGAAACAAATATGGACGCAATTGAGCAAATGCTAAAAGAAGGCACTGCTGTTGCCCTAAATACAGGTGTGAGCCAAATATCTGAATTTGAGTATTTAACATTGTATGGCGAAGCGATACCGGTCGAAATAATCGTAGTGGCACTCCGATACCGCGACGGATATGGGCTGGCAATCTATGTCCGGGATTTGCGTGAAACGCGGATGATGCAAGCCGAAATGATACGCCGCGAAATCGCTGAAAATGAAAATCTGGCGAAGTCTCAATTCTTAGCCCGCATGAGCCATGAAATCCGCACCCCAATGAACGCAGTCATGGGTATGGCAGAGCTTATTTTACGTGAGAGTATCCCGGAACAAGCCCGTGAACAAGCAGAAATCATTAAGCAATCAGGCAATCATCTTCTTTCCGTTATAAACGACATACTGGATTTGTCAAAAATCGAAAGCGGAAAGCTGGAGCTTATGGAGGCGGAATATCTTCCCGCATCAATGATAAACGATTTAATCAATATAATCAAAGTGCGCTTACCGGGACGCAAACTACGCTTTGTATTAAATATAAGCAGTAATATACCCCATGCTCTGTGGGGCGATTCCGCGCGTGTTTATCAAGTAATCATGAATTTGTTGAGCAATGCTGTAAAATATACCGACAAAGGCTTTGTTGCTTTGGACATGGAGGGGGAGCGAGACGGCGATGCAGTTAATTTGATTATAAAAGTGCGCGACAGCGGAAAAGGCATCAAAGAGGAAGATTTGTCTTGTCTTTTTGAGGAATTTGTTCGGCTGGACGCAGAAGCAAACAAAAGTATAGAAGGCACAGGGCTTGGCTTGGCAATAACCCGCAGCTTAGTCCATCGTATGGGCGGCACAATTGAAGTGGAGTCAACGTATGGCATAGGCTCTGCATTCACCGTTACATTGCCTCAAACCATTAAGAGCCATGAAAACATGGCAACGGTTATATCGCCTGAGCAAAAGCCCGTTATTGTTTTCGAGCGCAGAGAACACGCTATTAAATCCATAAATTACACTATGAACGATTTGGGCGTATCCTGCACTATTGTTGAAACACATGAGCAATTCTGCAATGGTCTTAAAAGCGGAAAATATGCTTTTGCATTTGTGTCAGAACGGCTGTATGACATCTTTTGCACCAAATGCTCTTCATGCCCGACACAAACCAAGATTGTGTTGGTTAATCAATTTGACGATAAGAGCACAACAAAAGACAGAGGACTTCTTGTGATAACCACACCGATTTATTGTTTGGCAGTAGCTTCGGTTCTTAACAATACGCCTGCCGACCGCTCCGCTGCTCGCAAAAGCCTGCATCACTTCACTGCGCCTGCGGCAAAGGTGCTGATTGTTGATGACGTTCAAGTAAATTTGAAGGTTGCTGACGGTTTACTAAAACCATATCAAATGGCGACAACTCTTTGCGAAAGCGGTCGTGATTCCATTGAAGCGATAAAAAAAGACACTTTCGACCTTGTGCTGATGGATTATATGATGCCGGGAATGAGCGGGGTCGAGGCTACTAAAGCTATGCGTGAAGCCGGTGCCCGCATACCTATAATCGCTCTTACAGCAAATGCCATCGTGGGAGCAAAAGAGATGTTTTTGGAAACCGGTTTTGACGATTTCCTTTCAAAGCCCATAGAAGTCGCTTTCTTAAACAAAATTTTAGCAAAGTGGATTCCAAAGGAGAAACAGCAACAGGCAGATTTAGCCGAGGTTGTTGATGAAGCGCGGATTGAAATTCACATTGACGGAGTGGATACCGCAAAGGGGCTGGAGCTATCTGGCGGCAATGACCGTTTATACATGGATTTAATTGCCACGTTCGGCATTGAATGTGCAAAAAAACTTAATGAGCTAACAAGGTGCTTTGAGGCAGCTGACATACCCCTGTATACAATCCATGTACACGCACTAAAAACCGCTTGCGCCAATATCGGAGCAAGTGCGGTTTCCGAGGACGCTGCAAACTTGGAAAACGCCGGCGAAAGGCAGGATATGAAGTTTATCCGAGAGTATCATGACGGTTTTGCCGACAACCTAGTGCGGCTGATAGCAAATGTCAACGAAGTCGTTGCCGGCATGGAAAAACCTAATGTCGTAGATTGTGATGACGATTTCCTTATTATCGGGCTAACCAAGTTGAAAACGGCTCTTGAAAATTTTGATGTAGGTGCTATTGACAGTATTTCTAAGGAAATACAAGATTTCAAGCAACACCCGACACACGGCGAGGCTGTAAGGGAGATATTGCGGCTTGTGTTTATCAGCAAATACAGGCAATCTGGAGTGCTGATAAATAAAATATTAAAAAACCAGGAGGATTAACATGAACGACAATCGCAAAAAAATATTTATCGTCGATGACGATGTTGTAAACCTGACGGCAGGGAAAAACGCTCTTTCCGGCCACTACGATGTGTTTCCTTTGGATTCGGGGAATGATTTGCTTGAGATGCTTCAAAACGTACTGCCCGATTTGATTTTGCTGGATATAATGATGCCGGAAATGGATGGGCATGAAGCATTAAAACGTCTCAAAGCCAATAAACAAGCGGCTCATATCCCTGTTATCTTCTTAACCTCGAAGGGCGATATTGGTACGGTGTTGGAAGGAATTTCGGGCGGTATCAATGATTACATTGTTAAGCCCTTTGACCCGGCACAGTTGCTAAAGCGCGTAGACGCACAATTCAGCAAGAATTATTGAAGAAAATTGAAAAAACACGTTGACACATTACACGTTGCGTGACATTATTTGCTTGCAGCAATCGAATGAACGTTTCTGTGCCGTGGACGGGTTTTGCCATCTCCGGAAGGAGCTCTCTCTGAAACGGACCGCACCGCTCCCGCTTTAACCTCTGTACGTCGTTGCACCCTCTGTACTATAGCGATTTCAGTTGAAAAAGGTGAATTCGAGCGGCACCCGAAAACGCGAGATAAGCGTTTTTCGGGTGGACTTGCCGCGATGGATGAACCCATTTTCAACGGAATCGTCTATACCCGCCGCACCGCATGAAATGGGGTAGATGTCTGGCTTTGGATCCGGCCCGGCACCGCTGCCCATGCTAGCACCTTTCAAACGCGACGCGGCACCACCGGGGGGCCCGGGACCCCATTTTAATAAAAATAACCAAATATCAAAAAGAAAGACGGCGAATGCACCGGCAAACATAGTCCGTGCATCCGCCTCGCTTTGTGTACGCATTAAGCGGTTTACTCATCGTCGTCGCGCCCCCAATGTCACAAGTTGAAGAGCAGAAAGAATTCGTAAATTAATAATACATAGACAAAAACAATTTGACAAATTTCGAGGGAATAGTATAATATTTTTAGTTAAAATATTCCAACAGAGGGTCGTGACGTTATAGGTTAAAAAGGAGGAAAGTTATGCGTAGAGTAAGTAAGTACATGGCATTGTTTTTGGCCGTTTTGATGGTCGTAGCAATGCTGCCAAGTAGATTGACGCCTGTGCTGGCCGCAACCACCAGTACATTTGTTGGCGATGGCTTTACGGTTGAAATAACCGTGCACAGCAATTGGGCAACAGGGCACAATACCCAATTTAGAATCACCAACACAAGCAACAACACATGGCCCCATTGGGTGTTTTCAATGAATCGCCCGCTTGGGTTGCGGGTGCCAACCGGATGGGGCACTCCCTGGCAGAACAATGGCTTGTTCGTTCACCAGGATGCAAGCGAAACCACTATCAGAAACCTGGGCCATCAAGCCCCTGTTGCGCCGGGTGGCTCCGTAACAATACACACCTACAGCAACACACAAAGATTTTTCATGCCGACGGACTTTCGTCTGCGCCCGGCTGAACTCCGCTTAGTACCCGTCGCCGACCGCACCTATGAGGTGCTGGAACATTCCGAATGGCAGGGTGCTTTTTTTAATCACGCCATATCAGCGGTGAATGTTTCAAGCAGGATTATTCAGAATTGGGAAATCCACTTTGATGTAGCAGGCGGGGGCATGAACATCAATAGCGTGCCCAATGCCCGCATCATCCAAAGTACCAGCAGCTCCGCCATACTGGCGTATATTCCGGGCGACGGACAGGTATTGCACCCCGGACAAAACATACACCTTGGCATGATAGGCACCTTCATACCCGG
>WQSB01000031.1 GCA_009788085.1 Defluviitaleaceae bacterium | reverse complement strand
TGTGGATTGCGGAATGACTGCGAAGCCAAGCGGTGCATTACAGCGGTCAGAAAAACGAGCGTTCGCAACGGCGTCAGCCGTTAGGCGAATGCCGATTTTCAGCGATGTACCAACCGCGTGAAGACGTAGCTAGAGTGAAGCAACCACATCTGAGTGCCACACCCAACCGCCGCACACCCCAAATTAGACTCACGTGTCCAGTTTAGGAGCCGAATCTGATACCTGATATCAGGTAACCGCCGGGCTTACCCACCTATAAAATGACCAGGGCAACAGCATTTACTTTGGGCCCGAGAGGCCGGCGGTCTCCGGGGCTTGGGGATTCTGTGAGCGACTTGCGGAGGCGGGCGGCGCATTGAGGCGGATGGAAAAACGAGCATTTTCAACGGCGTTAGCCGTTAAGGAAATGCTGTTTTTTTCCGCCTCACCAGCCGCCCAAAGCCGTAGCCTTAAGCGAACGGAACCCCAAGCCCCGCACCGCCGGCCCCTCGGGCCCAAAGTAAATGCTGTTGCCCTGTAAAATGACCGGCTTGACAGCACCTCGTTAGTATCTTAGGATACACCCGAGGTGTTTGCATGAGAACAAAGTTTCATTCCGGGTTTGTAACGCTGCTGGGGCGGCCAAATGTCGGCAAGTCAACGCTGATGAATTTTTTCGTGGGCGAGAAAATTTCCATTGTGTCAAACAAGCCGCAAACCACACGCAATAAGATTCGCAGTATTTTGACGGCAGAGGATTACCAGATTGTGTTTATTGATACGCCGGGAATCCACCGGCCGACCACGAAGCTGGGGGATTTCATGGTGAAAAGCGCGAACAACGCGCTGAACGAGGCCGACGCGGTGATTTATATGGTGGAGCCGAGGGAGAAAATCCATGAAAACGACAAGGCTATCATCGAAAGCTTTGCGAATGTAAAAACGCCCATTTTCCTGGGAATAAACAAGGTGGACACGGTGGACAAGCCGGGGCTTTTGAAAGTGATTGAGTTATACGGCGCGGCCTATCCGTTTAAGGAAATTATTCCGCTGTCGGCTTTGACGGGGGAAAATGCGCAGGCATTGCTTTCCGCCATACGCAAAGCCTTGCCCGAGGGGCCTATGTACTTCCCGGAGGACCAAATCACCGACCAGCCCGAGCGGCAGATTACCGCCGAGATTATCCGCGAAAAGGCGTTGGGATTTTTGCAGGAGGAAATCCCCCACGGCTTGGCGGTGGAAATTACCGGAATGAAACCCCGTGGCGATGCCGAAGACAGTCTCGTTGACGTAAGCGCGACAATTTTCTGCGAGCGCGAATCCCACAAGGCCATCGTCATCGGCAAAAATGGTACGATGCTAAAGAAAATCGGCTCTGCGGCGCGCCGCGATATCGAGCGGCTTCTTGGCTCACCGATTTTTCTGGAGCTGTGGGTAAAGGTAAAGAAAAACTGGCGCGATAACGACTTTCTGCTGAAAAATTTCGGCTACAAGGATTAGTGGGGAGCCCCGCCTAGACAGAGGCCAACCGGGTTGACCGCTGTTTAGGCGGGGCTCCCCAATATATATAGCTTCCATTTAAAGCGTGTATTTCCAAAATTTCAATAACATATAAACATCGTTAGGGAGGATAATATATATAGCAAGCGCACTTTGAAACTGTCATAAAATCAACATATTTTAAGGGGATATATAAATGAAGGAACAAAGCTGGCGAAGGTTTGCCCAAACAGGTGACCCGATGCATTACCTTGAGTACGCAAAAAGCCGCATGTTTAGACTGAATATGGGCGAAGCCCTCATTGAGAAAGGCGAAAATGAAAACGATTAAAGCCCGCGGGCTGGTAATACGGGAATTTGAGGCAGGGGAGGCAGACAAGCGTCTTCTGCTTTTGTGCAAGGAGCATGGCAGAATCATGGCCTATGCGCGGGGCGCGCGCAAACCAAAGAGTAAGTTTATGGCGGCCGCGCAACTTTTTACATATTCTGATTTTATTTTGGCGCAAGGAAAAGGTTTTTTTTCCGTGGCCCAAGCGGACGTAATCGAAAGCTTTTATAATTTGCGTACAGATTATGACCGCCTCTGTGCCGCGCATCTTGTGGCGGAGGTGTGTGAAAAAACCCTGTGGAATTCCCAAGGGTGCGATGATTTACTTCTTTTAATGTTAAAATCCCTTTCCAATCTGGCCAAAGAAAAAACCCCGCCCATGCAGGTTACGGGGGTTTTTCTGATGCGTTTTTTTGCGTATCACGGCTTTCGCCCTCAAACGGATTTTTGCACGGTATGCAACGCGCCACTTTCCGCAATAGCCGAATCCGGCGAAGGAATTTTTTTCGGTGCGGAGGGGCTGCATTGCGCAAAACATCATATAGAGATTTCAAACTGTATTAAAATTTCTCATTCTGCGGCTATGGCTCTTTCATACATACTAAGTAGCGGCCTTAAAGAGGCTTTCAAATTTAATGCCCACCCGGCTGTTTTGACGGAGCTGCAACAGGTGGCAAAGCTACTGTGGCAAATCCATTTCGAAACAGCGTGGCCTTTTAACCATTCCTAAGATTAAAGAAGGAAACCAGCTGCCTAAGCACTTCGGATTGGGAGTTAAGCTCCTCGGCAGCGGCGGCGGATTCTTGGGCGGTGGCGGAATTGCTCTGCACAACCTTGGATATTTCGCCTATGTTATCGTTTACGGCGGAAATAGAACCGGCCTGCTCGCGGGACATTTCAACAATCATTGCTATAATCTTTGACATTTGGCTGATGTTTTCCACAATGGTGCCGAAGGAATCCGCCACATTTGCCGCCGCACCGGCTACAATGTCCGTATTCTGCCCGTTGGCTTCGATAATCACTGTGGTGTCCCCGGCGGATTGCTGGCTTCTTCCCGCCAGATTGCGAACCTCCTCGGCTACAACTGAAAAGCCCCTGCCATGCTCACCGGCCCGCGCCGCTTCAACTGCAGCGTTAAGCGAGAGCAAATTTGTTTGAAACGCGATGTCGGATATGACTTTGATAATTTTTGAAATATCCTTGCCGGATTCCTTCACCTTATCAATGGATACAAGCATAGACTTTACTACTTCATCGCCCTGCTTCGCAAAGGCGGATGAATTGGCGGCGCGCTCATTGGCATCGGCGGCGTTTGCGGCACTGTCCTTGGCTTTTTGGTCGATGGTTTCCATTGAAGCGGTCAGCTCTTCTATGGCGGCACTCTGCCTTGACGCGCCCTCGGCAAGATGATTCGCGCTTTGTGATATTTGCTCCGCTCCGGCAACCACCTGCCCTGTCACATCTTGAATATTTGCCATGGTCGTATTCAGCGATTCCAAAATCGTAGTCAGTGAGGTCTTTATGAGTGCGTATGAGCCAATGTAATCCCGGTTTATAGAAACGGTTAAATCACCCTGCGCTACACGCCCCAGCACTTCCGCAATTTCATTGATATAAGCCAGGGTTGTTTTATTATTGAAGTTGCAAGCCTGTTTCACTTTTTTGAAAATACCTTTAAAATCCCCTTCAAGCCTTGAAAAATCGCCTTTAGCCATATGCTCCATATTATTTTCAATTTGGGAGAGAGGCTTCTCCACGGCCTCCACTAGGTTATTTAAGGTGTGGGCGATTTCAGCCCAACTGCCATTAAATTTCGACTCGTCAACCGCCACGTCAAGTCGGCCATCCGCGGCATTTTTGGCCAAATAAACAACGGATTCGCTAAGCTCCTTCAGTGTTGCGCTGACGGCGCGCAAAGTATTGGGCAAAACCATTTTTTTGCCGGGCAAATCGTCGATTTGCATGTTGAAGTTCCCGTCATTGATTTGGCCGAGAGAGCCTATCAAAACCAGCATATCCTTGACAAAGCTGTCAGTAAAATCATTGAGGGATAAAATTAACTCACTGTACGCGCCTTGATATTTGGACGCATTAATCCTGTATTCAATATCGCCGTTGACGTTGGTTTCATAGTTAAATTTTGAAATATCGTCAACCATTCCTCTTACGGCGGAAATTACTATCTCCAGCTTGCGGGCAAGGTCGCCTGTTTCGTCCTTTGCGGTGGTGTCCAAATTAATATTCAGGTTGCCCGCGGCGATATTTTCCGAAGCTTCCACCATGCGCCTCAGAGGGGTAATTATAGAGCTTGTCGTAGCCAAAATAAAAACAAGCAAAGCTATTATGCTTATTCCGGCGGCAATGCCCATGGAAATATACGCGGATATTTCCGAACTCCGCGCCTCATTTGCCAGCATTTCCGATTGCCGGTCGTTTAACATGGCAAGCTGCTCAAGCCAATCGTTCATATCCTGGGTAAACGGGACGCATTGAGTCTCCAGATAGTGGAGTGCGGTTTCCCTGTCGTTTCTCTCAGCATATCCGGCGATTCTAAGTACAATTTCGGCGGCACCCGGCAAAGCGTCTATAAATTTTGTGATTGTATCAAACTCTTCGCCGCGGGTCGTCCCCATGGATATCAAATGCTCCCGGTACGCATCCGCCCGGGCCACCAGGCTTTCATACCGCCGCACGACTTCACTGATGTGATACCCGGTCATAACCGGGTCTTCCGTAATAACCGCATCACGAAGCTGCCTTCTTAAGGAGTCAAAATAATGGGTCATGCGGACTAAATTGCTCAGCGGCGCGACATTGTAGGTGTCAACCCTCCTTATGTATTCGGTAAGCCTGTTTAAGTTTACAACGGCAAACACTGACACAACAATTGTTGCCACAATAGAAATAGCCAAGACAATATAAAGCCTGGCCCCTATCTTGAGATTCTTCATCCTGTTCATCTCCTATCATATAGTTTTATTATATAGTAAAGCGCGTCCATGTTAAGCAGACTGCGCCCAAATTTCTGTGTTACCAGAATTTGCTTATTTGGGTCGCGGCTTTTGATATGTAAAGCAAACCCGGGGATTACATCAATCCCCGCCACCTCGTTAAGGGGAAGAATTACTCGGTCGGCCTCCCAATATTTTTGAAAAATAAAGCTTCCGTTTTGAAGCCACAAGAAATCTCCAAAGGAAATATTTGCCTGTTGAATATTTTCCAGGGTCAAATCCTTGACAATAAAACGGGTGAACGCCCCGTTAAAAATCTTGGCAAATGAAAAAAATCTCGGCACACTAAAAATAATCGGCGGAGCGTCGTCTTTTTTCACAACGGTCATTCTGCGCCTGTATCTTCCGGGAATGTGAATGCCCTTAATCTCGCCAAATTCCAGCTCATGAACCTCCGCTCCCTGATAAATCATAACGCCGTTTTCAAAAACCTCTGCGGAGCTTAACCTGAGCAGAGACACCAGAAATCTGGCGAAAATAATCACACCCACTATGTAAAAAGCGATAAAAAATCCCGGCTGCAGGGCGGTATACGAAATATAAGCCAGCACGATAAAAGCAATAATCATGGCAACGCACACAGCCATAAAAATCCGTTCTTTCGCGCCAACCCTAAAAGACATAAACAAATTGCCCAAGCGTTCCTCGTGCATTAATTCATCCTATTCTTCAACTTAAACACATAAGCCATAATTTCGGCCACGGCTACATACAACGCCTCCGGTATTTCCTGGTCAATTTCCACATCGTCATAAATTGCCCGGGCAAGAGGCGGGTTTTCCACAATAGGGATGTCATGCTCCCTTGCGGCGTCCTTAATACGCTTGGCCGCAAAGTCCACGCCCTTAGCCAGCAGCACAGGCGCACCTCCAAGCCCTATCATATCATACTTCAACGCCACCGCAAAATGTGTCGGATTAGTGATAACAACATCCGCCTGAGGAACGCTTTGCATCATGCGCCGCATGGACGCCTCGCGCATCTTTTGGCGAATCTTACCCTTAATCAGCGGATTACCCTCGGACTGCTTCCACTCCTCCTTGACCTCGTGCTTAGACATGCGCAAATCTCTTTCATGCTTCCATTTGGTATAAGCATAGTCCAAAGCCGCTATAAAAATATACAGCACGCCAATAGTCAAGCCTAAGGTAATAATAAGGCTGCCAATATAGGATACGGACTCGTTAAAGGACATATTCAAAAGCGCAGGAATATTTTCTATCTCGCCAATCAACACAAAATATACAACCACACCAACAACCAGCAGCTTAAGCAGACTCTTAACCAAATTTACAATACTCTGCAACGAAAAAATCCGCTTAAACCCTTTTAGCGGGTTCAGCTTCGACATCTTGGGCCTCAGGGGCTTGCCTGTAACCGTCCAGCCCACTTGGAGCAAATTAATAATAACCCCCACAATGATAGTAACAATAAACATGGGCAAGGTAATAAGGATAACCTGCCCAAGACTCCAAGCCATATGCCGCGCAATATCAACCTGCTCAAGATTTTCCAGATACTCTTGACTGCTCATAATCTGAAAATTATTTTCAAATATTCCCAAAATATTATTCAAAATTCCCATGCCAAACAAGGACAGCGCGAAAAAGCCAAAAATCAACATTGCCGCAGTAGAAATCTCCTGACTCTTTGCAACCTGACCTTCATCCCTAGTCTTTTTTCGCTTCTTGGGAGTAGCCTTTTCGGTCTTCTCCCCGCCTCCGCCGCTATCCTTAAAAAGGCTTAGGTTCAGCGGAATCAAAATTTTATATTTCATAAAGCCCTCCAGCCTTGCGCCCTGCCTACAGCGGTGTTTACCCTGTAGTAGGCGGCATCATGCCCTCGATGGTGCTTACAAGCATCTCAATGGCCCTGTCAAACACGGCATCATATATAAAAGCCATGCTGGGCAGAATCACGATAAAAATAAGGGTAAGCCCAACCAAAACCTTCAGCGGCATACCCACAACGAACACATTCATGGAAGGAACGGCCTTTACCATAATACCTAAACACACGTCAATAATCAACATGGTGCCGACGATGGGAATGGCCAGCCCCACGGCCAAAATAACAAAACCGACAAAGGAAACCACTATAAACCCAGCCAATTCCCGGTTGTCAATAATAACAGCCGTGCCTATGGGCACAAGGTCATAGCTGATAAAAAAAATACGCAAAAACTCGTGTACGCCTCCGGTTATTACTAACAGAACACTAACTATCATAAACAAAAGATTACCAATAACCGGCACTTGAATCTGCTGAATGGGGTCGAGAACATTCACCATGGCAAAGCCCATGGAAAAGTCGATAAACTGCCCGGCAAATAGCAGAATATTCATTACAAAGGACAAAACAAAACCCATCAGCGCACCAGCCATAAACTCGACAAGAATAAGCATAACGAGCCCTGCGGTAGTGTCATGATAGGTAGCCTGGGTAACGATTCCGGAAGAAAAAATCGCAACAGAAATAACAAAGGACGTAAACAGCCGTGCCTGCATGGGAATACCCATACCGGAAAGCACGGGCAAAAAAATCATAAATGCCGAAACCCGCACCATAATCAGCAAAAGAACATCCGTCTGATTAAAGAAAGAGACGAGAATCGGCAAAGTATCCATTAATTAATACCTCGGATGAACAAAAGACATAAAACTTTCTTGAATCAGTTCGAAGAAAAATGTCAATTGTCCCAGCATAAACGGCCCAAAGGCAATCAAAGCCAGAAGCACCGCCAAAATTTTGGGAATAAACGCCAAAGTAGGCTCCTGAATGCTGGTAACAGTTTGAAAAATAGCCATCACAAGCCCCGCGATAAGCCCCAGCACAAGGGGAGGCGCGGCAACTAAAATAACAGTCCAAAGTCCCTCTGTAACAATATCAAGAACCATACCCTGGTCCACTACATATCACCTACCTATTATATACAATTCGGCTTCGAGACATAATCTTGGCCACTCACCCACTTCCCACGGTGCCAGGCCCTACGCTAGTAGTCAGGGTTAAATGTGACCATTAAGCTTTGAATCAGCATCTCCCACCCGCCTGCGAGGATGAACACCATAATTTTAAAGGGCATAGAAATCATGGCGGGGGGCAGCATCATCATACCCATGGACATAAGCACACTGGCCACAACCATATCAATGACAATAAAGGGCACATAAATGAGGAAACCCATAATAAACGCAATCATAAGCTCATTAACAACAAAAGCGGGAATGAGAATATAATTGGGCACGTCCTCAATCTCATACATCTGGATATCAGCCAAATTATGGAACAGCTCAAGGGAACTAAGGCCCATACCGGTACCGGTGTCCAACTGACGGAACATAAACCTCCTAATCGGAACCATGGCGGCGTCAAGAGCCTCTTCAATACTCATTTCCCCAGCTCCAAAGGGCTGAAGCGCGTTTTCGTTAATTTCCGAAAGATAGGGAGTCATGATAAAAATGGTTAAAAAAATAGCGATACCAACCAACACTTGGTTAGGCGGCATCTGCTGAGTGGCCATCGCCTGACGGCCAAAGGAAAGCACAATTACAATGCGTGTAAAGCCTGACAAAAGCACCAATAGCGAAGGCGCGAGGGCAATTAGGCTTACAAGGAAAAACACCTGCAAGGTGGAAACAACCTCTTCAGGGTCGTCTGTGCCCTCTAAAAGTGGGCTAAACCCGGGAAAAAGCTGCGCACCATAAGTACGAACAGAAAAAAAACCAACCAATACAACGGCCATAAGCACGAATCCGATTATTTTCTTCATTCCGAATCCTCTTCTCCTTGGCCATCCTTTGCCTGGGGTAAAAATTTTTGAAAAATCTTATTAAAAGGAAGGTTCTCCATACCTTGTTCCGGCAGTGTTGGTTCGTCCACCTCTTCCTTGGAAAGCTCGGTAAGCAAAGTGACGCCCCGTTCCTTACTGACGCCAATAACAAGATATTTCTCGCCGGCCTTTATCAGATGCACCATAGACTGCGCGCCTACGGCCATAGATTCGATAATCTTCAAATTTCCGCTTTTCACCCAACCACCGGCTCGCCCGCGAGAAGCTATCAGCTTCGTAACAAAATAGGCCAACAAAGCAACAAACGCCGTGACCAAAATGATACGAAAAAACAGGCCCATCATTGCCGACGCAGTACCCATCATCGCCAACGCAGACCAGTTTCCAAGGGCTATGAAATAAGCAAAAATATCCACGGTAAATTTATCCGAGTACCTTCTTAACGGCCTCGATTACGCGGTCTGCCTGAAAGGGCTTAACAATAAAATCCCGGGCACCTGCTTGAATGGACTCTATAACCATGGCCTGCTGCCCCATGGCAGAACACATGATAATCAAAGCAGAGTTGTCCGCTGCCTTGATACCCTTTGCGGCCTGAATGCCATCCATTTCGGGCATGGTAATGTCCAAAATACATAAATTAGGCTTCAATTCTTTAAACTTTTCTATAGCCTTCAAGCCGTTTTCCGCTTCACCAACTACAGTATAGCCGTTTTTTGTCAAAATATCTTTCAACATCATACGCATGAACGCGGCATCGTCAACCAAAAGAATTGTTTTGTCAGCCATAAACTATCCACTCCTTAGCTTTTATACAGGGATTATTAAATTCTCTTCTCTACGCTGATAATGTCGGTAATACGAATGCCAAAATTTTCGTCGATTACAACGACTTCGCCCTTGGCCACAAACTTCCCGTTTACCAAAATATCAATGGGTTCGCCCGCAAGCTTATCCAATTCTAACACAGTTCCGGGTGAAAATTCCAATATTTCTGATATTTTTTTATGAGTTCGACCAAGCTCGACAGTAATTTCCAAGGGCACGTCCATAATGATGCCCATGTTTTCCTTCTGCTGATAAACCTCACCCACATCGAAAGGCTGGAATTGAGCGGCCTGTACATTTTGTTGAACCGGCGGCGGCGGCGGAGCCGGCTGTGCGGGATACGCACTCGGCTGCGGAGGTTGAGCATATACCTCAGCTGGGGCAGCCGGTGGCGGCGGGGCTGGAGCAACCGGTGGCGGCGCGGCCGGAGTATCCACCAAGGCGGACATCGAATCTTCGCCACCCATAAGATTATCCTTCAAGTTGGCAACCATCTCGTGGGCAAACTCAATAGGAAGAACCTGCATTATTTCGCTGTCAATCAAGTCACCTATTTCCATACGGAAAGCGATGCACACAATCATCTCGTCCGGCTCAAATCCGGCTGTTGTTAAAAATTCTTCCGCAGAAAAGTCCAGCACAAAAGGCTGGGGTGTTTCGATATCAATTTTCCTTCTTATCATAGACGATAAGGATGTCGAGGCCGAACCCACCATCTGGTTCATGGCTTCGCCAATGGCACTCATGTCTAGGTCGTTAAGGTCTATGGGTTCAGTAACATCACCCGAGCCACCCATCATGAGGTCTGCGATGATTTTAACATCTCGGTCTTTTAAAATCAATATATTTGAACCACGAAGTCCTTCCCTGTACCCAACACGTATACCAACGGCGGGTCTGTCATATCCGGAGGAAAGCGTTTTCCAGTCAACAACGCGCACTTTGGGCGTTGTAATCAGGACTTTTTGCTGCAACAGGGTAAACAGTGTAGTTGCGGCCGTACCCATGTTGATATTGCCTATTTCGCCTAAAACATCTTGGTCTTCGCCGGAAAGAATATCGGTTCTGTTGCTTGCACCCTGCGCGCTTACGATATCATCATCGCTGCCACCCCCTCCTCCGCCATCTTCCATCATGTTACCCAACAACGCGTCCAGCTCTGCTTGAGAAAGCATGTCACCCATTGTCTAACTCCTCCCTCTCAACCAAATCCGTGATCTGAACCGCGTACTTTCCTCGGCTTGTTCCCGGCTTTGCATGGAATTTATGCATGGTACCAACGACTACATTTACATCTGAGGTTACATATGAATCAAGCGGAATAACATCTCCCACCTGCAAATTGACAAAATCGTTCACCATAATCTGCGTTTTGCCAACCTGAACGGAAACAGGTATGCGAGCGCGTTCGAGTTCAATTTCAAGCCTTTCGCGGTAAATTTCCTTGTTTTGCTCTTCTTTTTGAGAATACCCAAACCGTGTATAAAGCCTGTCAACAATCGGCTCTAAAACCCTGTGTGGCAAACAGAAAGAAATATTACCCTCCGAGCTTCCAACCTTAATTGTCAAAACCACAAGGGCAACCTTATCGTTTGGGGCGATAATCTGGGCGAACTGTGTGTTTGTTTCGATTTTCTCAAGTTTTGGCCTCAGCTGAACTACAGCCTCCCAAGGCTCGGGTAGAAAATTTAGAATTTGCAGCATTACACGCTCAAGCAAGATTTTTTCAATTTCAGAAAATTCTCTAAGCTTGGTCAAACCAAAACCCGGCCCACCCAGTATACGGTCAATGATAGCATATCCCACATTGCTGGACATATCTGCGATAACCGTCCCCTTCAATGGCGCGAACTCCATCATAGAAAGAATTACAGGGTTGGCCAAAGCCACGTTAAAGTCGCGGTACATTATCTCCTCGGAGCTGGATACCTCCAAGTGAACCGATGTACGCAAATACCCTGTCAGGAAAGAAGACGTGCTACGCGCAAAATTATCGAAAATATTCTCAAGGGTGCGCAGCTGCTCTCTGCTAAACTTTGTGGGGTTAGCGAAGTCATACGGCCTTGCGTCCTTGCCGCCCCTTATCATCGGAGGTGGCGTATCGGAAACGCCTCCCCCTGAAATCATCTGCTGTAATAGAGCATCTATCTCAGATTGTGACAGTATGTCGCTCAACTAACTCACCTGCCCCTCTGTACAAACCATTCGGGAAATTCCACCAGAATAATCAGGTTGGTCGAAAACGCCGCCTGCAAACGCAACTTAATTTCCTCAGCCGCCGCATTCCGTCCTTCCGGTGTTCTTACTTGTTCGTAAGTACGTTCCCCCAAAACATCAAGCACAATACCTCTGGCCATCCTGATGCGGTCATTTACATCATCAACGAAGTCGTCAATCTCACCTTGCTCACCGGTATTGTTGATACCCAACACAATCGAAGCTAAAACGGTGTCGGATGTTCCGTGCTCACCGATAGCCAAATTGGTTGAAAACCTCTCGCCCAGGGGAATCTCTACTAAATCCATCAAGCTCAGATTGGGCGGCAGTGTCCGGTCTTCGGCCTGTTGAAAATCCGGGCTTTCGTCACCCACAAGATTTATTAAGTAAAATGTAACCCCTACTACAGTCCCCAACAGCAACACCAAGAGGGCGATTATTATAATCATCATCAGCTTGCTCTTGTCCATTACAGCCTCCTAATAGTGCAAATAATCATTTACCTGGGAATTGTCCACATATTACCCATTAGGCCGCTTCCCTCGCTTCCCTCGGCTCTTTCAAAAACCTTTATTTCAACCCTGCGGTTCGCAGCGCGTCCTTCGACAGTATTATTGTCGCCAACCGGGAAATATTCTCCCCTGCCCGAACCGGTAATAAATACCGGACTGATATTCCAGTTATCAACAAGGTATTCCACAACATTTGACGCCCTCATACTGGACAACGCCCAATTGCTGGGAAACATTGGAGTATTTATAGGCTGGTTATCTGTGTGCCCTTCTACAACTATACCATGACCTTCGGCGGCACGGTCTCGCAAAAACGGCCCAAGGAAGTTGAGAGCCTCTATAGCAGAGGGCAAAAGCCGTGCATCACCCGAGTTAAACAACATCCCGTCATGGCCGGGCAGAGTTATGCTAATGAAATTCTCCCCGTACCGAACCTCAAACCCATTGGGGCCAAGCCAGTCAGCTCCCTCTCCGGGAATGTTTTCAGCCATATATGTGGCAAAGGTGTTCAGCATGTCTCCTATTACATCGCCGGGGGCTTCAACTCCACCCTCTCCACCGTCCATTTGCTCCCCGCCCGGGCCTGGTGGTGGTGGTGGTGGTGATTCCGGAAAAATACCCCGCCCATAGTAAATCAAGAGGTCTCCGCTCTGGCCAATGTTAATATTTGCCTCAGCGCGGGCAGGATTAAACGAGTCTATAAATTGCTGAAACAATTCTTCATCTACAACGGACATCGCAAACAATAGTACAAAGAATGCCATCAACACGGTAAACATGTCCGCATAGCTGGCCATCCAGCCGGGTAGCACCTTGCCGCTAGTACTTACTTGCTTTTTTTTCTTTTTCATTATTCGTCCGCCCCTCCGGGCTTGCCCTTGCTTCCGCCAACATCACCGCGCAAGGCCGGGGCAAGGAATGATTTAAGCTTTTCTTCTATAATACGAGGGTTTTCGCCTGCCTGAATGGAAAGCATTCCCTCAACCATTACCGTTTTGAACAAAATCTCTTCTTTGCTTATGTCCCTCAGCTTGGAGGCGATGGGGTTAAACAAGAAGTTCGCCATAATACAACCATAGAAGGTTGTAGTAAGCGCGACCGCCATCATCGGCCCCAAAGCATTTGGGTCTTCAAGCTGGCCAAGCATCAGAATAAGACCAACCATTGTACCTATCATACCCCATGAAGGCGCGTATGTTGCAAGGTTTTCATAAAAAGTAGCTACGCCGCCGTGACGCTCATCCGTATAACCAAGCTCTGTTTCCATAATACCCTTTACGAGCTCGGGGTCGGTTCCGTCAACGATTAACATAATGCCCTTTTTCAAAAACTGGTCATCCATGTTAGTAGCAGATTCCTCCAACGCCAAAACACCTTCCTTACGAGCGGTGTTGGCAAGCTGTACCACCGTGTCAATGGCACCGGCTGGGTCAAGGGTAGGCGGCTTAAATGTAATGCCTATCGCCTTAAAAGACGCAAGAAAATTCTTCAGCTTAGCAGAAACCAAACCCGCAGCCAAAGTACCCCCTATAACAATCATCAAAGAGGGGTAGTCAACAAATGACATCAATGCATACCCAACATTAAACTCTCCCAGAATAATGATGGACAACAAGATGAATATAGTACCTAAAATCAATCCTACCAGCGTACCAAATTCCAAAACGTACAGCCCCTTTCGGGTTTATTCAACCTTAACTTTATTTATTCGACCTTTGTAGGCCACAACCTTAGCCAAAATTTCGTCCACCGTGTCCAACACGATGATTTTGCGTCCCGTAGTAGTTGTAAGCGTGGTATCAGGCGTGCTTTCTATCAGTTCAATCAGGTCACAATTGACTACGATATCTCTGTCGTTAATCTTAGTTACGGTTATCATGCCGCACCTCCTTATCTCAAGTAAGCATATCATAGGAAAATGTCCGGCACAATGTTTTTTTATTTGAGCCGTAAAAAACGCGGGTTGACACTACTTAGAGCCAACCCGCGCCGGCTATAGCGATTTAATCTGCTATAAATCTTAACGTCTCAAATTAACAAGCTCCTGAAGCATTTCGTCAGATACGGTTATTGTACGTGACGCAGCTTGGAATCCGCGCTGAGTTGTAATCATCTCTGTGAATTCGTTTGCCAAGTCTACGTTGGACATCTCAAGGGAGCCGCCCTGCATTGAGCCCACAAGCCCTACCCCGTCAAAGGGGCCGGAGTTTGCAGTGGGAACCCAAAGGTTGGCACCAATCCGCTCAAGGCCCTCCGGATTCTGGAAGAACGCCAAGGGAATCTGCCCGAGTACGCGAGTGCGCCCGTTAGAGAAACGTCCCATAATCGTACCGTCCGGCCCAATGGAGATGTCGTCCAGTGTTCCCGGCCCCTGACCGGTCATCGTAAGCGCGCGCAACGTAGTATTTTCTCCGCCGCGTTGGAACAGTTCGCTGAAATTGAGCGTGAGATTACCGATGGAAGTTAATGTATTGGCGGGTGCGGCAGGGTCGTAGTGTGACGGTGGCAACGGTACACCATAATCACCGGTTCCAAATGTAGCAGCTGGTGCGACTCCTCTTATTGGAAAGATTCTAGCACCTATAGCATGTGTTTGTCTTACACCGGGTCCAATGCTGGAGCTTGCGGTAGCACCGGTGTTAAACTCTATCGGCTCGTTGCCATCCGCTGGGCCCATTCCAATAAACTCACCACGGGAATTAAACGCAATTGTTCCGCTTGTCACCATGTTAAATGAGTGTGCACCTATCGACGCAGCAGCAGTGGAAGGGGGGTCGTTGTATGGAAGGCCAAGGCAAATACCAATAAATGATGGAACATCACGGTCACCTTCAAGAAAAGCCGGAATAACATCGCGTATAGCATTACCCTCAGCAGGTGCCGTAGTTCCGGTATAAAGGTTACCCGTTTCAATGTTAATTCTGCGCGTTAAAAACTCAAATGTCCAGTAACCATGCGGTGAAGGTGACGCCTCGGAAAACTCCGGGTGATATGTGAACCTTACATCCACAAGATAGCGGTTGCCCAAGCTGTCGAAGATTGCCATGCTGCGCACGACATAGTTATCATCGTTAAGCTGGGTGATGTTCAGGTTGCCCACTATGCTTATCAGACAGGTAGGCTCGGCAGGCATATTTGTTTTTTCGCCGCTCAGTTGCAACGGTTGAAGCGCACTGCGGTCAACAACATGGCGTCCGGTGGCTTCATCAAGCCGGGTGCTCCATCCCATAAGCTGCATACCGTTGATATGCAGGTTATTATGGAAGTCGCGACCGATGTTTCCGGCGCGGGTAAAGAATGTACCGCCGCTGTCCTGTACAATCAGGAAGCCCGGGCCCGTCAGCGTAACGTCCATGGACCTGTCGGTACGCTGGGTCGCGCCCTGAGTCATGATATTGTCGATAGAGGCCAGGTTAAGCCCCAAACCGATTTGTTGCGGATTAGTTCCCGCGCGCCCCGTGGTAGCGTCCGGGCCCGACGCGCCTTGAATCCTTTGATAAAAGGCATCGGCAAATGTAGCACGCTGCGATTTAAAACCAACGGTGTTTACGTTGGCAATGTTATTGGCAATAACGTCCATTCTGGTTTGGTGTACTCTTAATGAAGAAACACCAGAGAACATGGAACGCATCATAATAAATTACCCCCTTTAAAGGTATACGCTATGAAATTAGATGATTCGGGGAAAGGTTTTTTGTCTGTGATTTAGATAATTTGGACAAAGGTTTTCCGTCTGTCGTTCGGGAAATCCATGGCCCCCCGTGAGGGTCCGGCCTTTTTTGTCATATCACCTATTCGCGTCGCGAATACGTTCGTTTACACAATCACAGCCCCGTCAATATTGCTGAATACATTATCAACTGCTTGGTTCAGAGCGGTTATAACCATGCGGCTTTTTACGTTCACCACAAGGGCTACATCGTCAACCAGCACCAAGGAGTCCCTAATGCCTTTTTCCCCCGCTTTTCCTATGCCCTCGGCCACGCGGTCGATTTGTTCACCGGTTAGGCTGATATTCCTATCACTAAGACGAAGGGCGGCATGTTTGGAAAAATGTACGGGTGTTTCAATTTTACTGTCCAGTATGTCACGAAAGCTGACACTCGGACGGGCGACCGCACTTTCGGGCTTAACACGAAGGTTTTGCTCCGATGGCACGGGAGGGACATTCTGCGTGTTGGCCAAATGCATCTTTTGAAGTGCTAGGCTCATGTGCCATCACCATCCGTCGGGTCTGGGTCGTCTTGCGAGTTTGCTTCCAGATACTGAAGGAAGTTAATTCGCCCAACCTCTGCGCCACCTTCACGCGCATCAAACACAACAATGTGCGGAACCCCTGCGTCACCAACAACATGAATCATACGGGCATAACCCTGTATATTCCCGAAGCTGATGAAGTCCTGCTCGCTGGCGTACCTATGGGCATTCAAAATTGCGTCAATATGCTGAGTGTGTACACGACGAACACCGGTAGTGCCATCAAAAACCAAGTACACCCTGGAGCCTTGAGTCTCAACCCGCGTAAGCGCGGAACCAAGACCATTAGTAAAGTGCATTGAATTGCGCAACGCAGCATTGTGCGGATGTGTCGTTGCAGCGGCCGACCCGCTTGAGCCAGACCACTCCGAACGCTCTACCAGATATTGTAGGAAGTCAATCTGCCCTACCCTGTCGCCTCCATCGGGTTCGCTATAAACATTAAGGAATGGAATAGCACCGCGGATTTCAATCTCTCTGGCATATCCGGAAACCCTACCGTCATCAATAAAATTCCCTACATACGCAAGAGCGTCTATTACGTGGTTAATCCGCTGAACACGTACACGCCCTTCCGCCGGAGTGCGCGGGTTTTCAAATACTAGGTACGCTCTGTTGTTGCGAAGGTCAACACTGGCCAATCTGTCACCATGAATGAAAGCCGTCGAACCAAGTAGCAGAGGCCCCTCAGACACAGAAAACACTTCTTCCAGGAATACTTCGCGGTTTCCAACCACCAGCACAGCCTGCCTGCCATTTTCGGCTAGCTTAACAGCGGTAACTTCACCTTCAACAAAGAAAGCTGCATCACCATTGGTGGTAATGGCTTGAACATAACGTCCAATAAGCTCAGTAGCGCGTTGTGCGTTGATATTTGCAAAAATATCAAAGAGCTGCTGTGTTACAAAGAAGTCTTCGGATACTTCGCGAACCGCGTCAAATGGTACGTCAACGGGTCTGCCGTCTTCACCGATTACAACAAGGAATACAGTGTCACCCTGCCTGCGCACGGCTGTTACAAAACGGCCGTCAATTTCAATCCATTCCTCCGCATGTTGACAGAAGAACTCGGCGTCGATGACTTTTCCAATCATTCCAAACGCTTGGGTACGCTCGAAGGTGTTGTTAAGGTTCATCATCTGCTCAAGTGTGGAGAATTGTGCCATTTGCGCGATAAAGTCCCGGTCATCCATGGGATTTAAGGGGTCTTGATGTCGCAGTTGTGTAATAAGCAGATTGAGGAATGCCGAGCGGTCAAGGTCGCCTTGTGGCTCGCGTGTAGTTGTGGCCCAGTTCATTTCTGTCTGGGGAGCTATAAGCTCATTCCACATTATTGCATCAGACATTTACATTCACCTCCTATGCCGTGATATCAATTACACCATTGTGATACGATGTAATTTCTTCTTCAGGAACTTCTTCGATGGTTTCCATGCGTTGGCGGGAACGCTGGCGTTCGCGCTCAAATTGGTTTAAACGCTCGTTTTCATCCTGACGTACTGATACGGATAATTCCGAAAACTGAATCCCCTGCTCTTCCAAGGCATCGCGTAGCTGGTTGAAATCGGCTTCCAGAGCCTCTTTCACCCTTTGGCTTTCCGCTTCGAACTGAGCTATAACTATTCCGTTTTGAGTAAGTACACGCAGAACGATGTCGCCTAAACTTTCAGGACGCAAAGTCATTCGCATTTCGGTAAACTGTCCGCCGGCTTGAGTGACTTTTACCTGACTCATGATTTGTTCAATCACATCGGTTGTGTTTACAGGCTGTGTCGGTGTTGCCAAGCGAGCGGCCTGCACATCCTTTGCTTTTGCCATATCCGCTCCCGGAACCAGGTCGATGGCTTGTTGGTCATCCGGAATCACTTCATCGGACACCAGAAGGTTTGATGTCGGCCCTTCCTGAACATGACCGCCTGTTTGAGGCTGCTGCTCCGTTGTTGCGGATGACGCCTCGCGGCTGGACGCTGCTCTGGTAGTGTTGGCGTAAACTTCCTCGGTTGCGGTTTCATCCGTGACGATTAGCTGGCCGTTTTCGTTAAGAACTTCCAAGCCTTCCGGTGCGGCTGTGTAAGCTACGCCCTTCTGTGCTTGCTGGGCTGCTTTCGCGCCTGCTTCCGTAGTTTGTGCCGTCAAAGTCAGCTCGGCTTCGGCTTCCTGAAGCAACCCGGCCATGGCTTCATTTATGGCCTTGTACTTCTCGGGAAATTCCGGGTCTGTCAGAAGAGCTGTTGGGCTTTCCACATCCAGAACTTCTTGAAGAAACTTCGAAACGGCTTTGACATCCAGCAAATCTTTGGCGGTTATGCCTTGCTCACCCATCAACTCGATTACTACTTCCACGGGCATTTGCATTATTGCCGCAATGCTTTCGGCTGCCTGCTCTTCGTTGATTTCTGCTTCGTCAGGGGCCGGTTCGTATTGCGCAACGGGAGCTGTATCCTGAGTAACGGCTGTTTCGGTAGTGGCTTCTGCGGCGGCTTCCGTATTGGGGCTGGAATTTTCACGGCGTGAAGTGCGTTCGGGCCTGTTGGCCGGATTGGCTCGTGATTCTTCGGAACGGCTTCGCCCGCGGTTTTCATTTCGATTTTGCGTGTCGGTTGTGATTTCGATAGTGTGTCGGCGGCTTGCGTCCGCAAAGAGCAGGTCAAATCCGTTTTGGCTGTTTTGCACTTGATTCTGGTTCGCCGCTACTGCGCCTACCCCTGTAAATGCGTCTGTAATTTTCATTCGTCTCCTCCTTTCATTCAAAATTTTCTTTCATATATAATCGCGCAGATTGCACGGCTATATCAAATTGTTACTCATCTTCTTCGTTTTCGACGTCATCCTCCGCTTCAATATCGCCGTCGGCTTCCTCTTCTGTGTCTTCCCCGGTTTCGTCGTCATAGTATTCCGGATATTCGCTATCAATCTCCGGCTCGGGGATTAAGATTACGGGCGGTGGCACAGGAACGGCCTCAAGGGGCGGAAGCTCACGCAACTGCGGAACTATTGGCGTAAATGTCGGCGGGGGCATGGATACCAACTGAAGCATACTTGCTCTTATATTGGGCTCCAGTGTGTCCAAAATCGGGCCAAGCATAGAGGGACTCATTGCTCTCATCACCCGCACCATCAGCGGAAGATTCTGCAGCATCCAGGTTTCCAGCACTTCTCCGGCGGACTCTTCCTCCATGTTGTCTAGAGTACGAACCAGATTTCGTGTTTCCTCTTCAATCTCCATCAGACGCCGGGCCTCTTCAAGCAATTGCTCCACGTAGACCTCATCCACATAACCGAAGAATTCCACGAAATTATTGGGGTCGCTGTGGGCCAGCATTTGACTGAATGCAGCTTGAGCCTCACGGAACTCATTCCAATATATATAGAAGCGAACCAAGTCCTGAATCCGGAAATTGGCATCAGTCAGTAACTGGTCCATCTGCATGATTTGGCTTTGCTGGCTTTCATTTTGCTGAAGGATTCTATTAAGCTCGGCACGCATTTCGTCCGGAGTTAATTCCTCAAGGGGGTCTCCCTCCTCCGCTGGAAAAAATCTGCCAACCAACGGCGCGTTCCGCAAATACGGCATGATTATATTCTCACGAAAACCGCCAATGTTAAGGGCCAGCACAAGCACGATTCCGCCAAGCAGCAGCACAACAATAACAATAGCGATTATAGCACCTTTGCCTCTTTTTTCACCTTTATTTTTTTTGGATTTTTTGTCTTTTTTATCTTTTTTGTCCGGATTAATTGGCGGCGACTCTAAATCGCCATCCTGTAGGGGTTCGGGGGGTGTGTCTGGTTGTTCTCCGGGTTTTGCTCCGGGTCTTGCTGCCATCCTTTCCCCTCCTTGTCTTTATTCCTTGTGGGTTTCTTGTAATTTATCTGTGTACTTAAAGCTTACTAATTCATCAACTTGTTTACGTTCCGCTAAATCAACTTCATGTAAAAATTCTTCCAGTGCGTTTTCCTTTACAATTTCCAGAGCCTTTCGCTCCTTCATTGCCTGAATCAGCTCTTGGCGTTTTTCCTCAGCGAAAGCTTCCGCGGCGGCTACGCGCTCTTCTTGAGCTTTGATTTGCTGCTTGAGGCGTTCAATATTTTCGTTGTAGCGTTTGACTTCTAGAGGAGATATGGCCGCCCTCACTGCCTCGCGCAAGCTTTCGACTGTTAGTATCCTTTGCTCATTAAGTTCCCTAAGCCTAATTTTTTCCGCCTCTAATTTTTGCAGAGCTTTGCCGTATTCCAATTCTTTCTGGTCTTCGATTTGCTCTTTTACACCCAAGAACTTTTGCAGGCGAAACTGAAACTTCGGCATTTTATTCCACTATCCCTTTGATTAGGGCTATCGACTCCTCCAAGGAGAATTTTTCATCTGTGCCCTGAGTGAGGAAGTCGTTGATTGCACTGTGTTTGGCTATCGCATCATCTATTTCCTCGCTTGAGCCTTTTACATACGCGCCGATGTTGATTAGGTCTTCGGAGTTGGCGTAGACGGCCATGGACTTTTTCAACTCGTTGGAGGCGCGTTTATGCTCGCTATCAACTATGTCAGGCATACAGCGGGACACACTGGCGAGAACATCTATTGCCGGGTAATGATTGCGATTGGCTATTTTGCGGGCGAGGACGATATGGCCGTCCAGAACGCCGCGAGCCGTGTCGGTTACGGGCTCAGTCAAGTCGTCACCGTCTACCAGAACCGTATACAACCCGGTGACAGAGCCCTTATCGGAATTACCCGCCCGTTCAAGCAGGCGTGGTATTGTTGAAAACACGGAGGGGGTGTATCCCCTTGAAACCGGAGGCTCTCCGATGGCGAGGCCTATCTCACGTTGCGCCATCGCGTAACGGGTTAGGGAGTCCATCAGGAGCATTACATCCTTGCCCTGCTCCCGGAAATACTCCGCGATGCTGGTGGCCACTTCGGCAGCCTTTAGGCGGACAAGGGCGGGGGTATCGGATGTTGCAACTACCAGCACGGAACGACGCAAGCCCTCTTCTCCAAGGTCTTTCTCTATGAATTCGCGGACCTCGCGGCCGCGTTCGCCTACAAGTGCCACGACATTAATGTCGGCCCTTGTGTTGCGGGCAATCATTCCCATCAAGGTGCTTTTCCCCACGCCACTTCCCGCAAAGATGCCTACGCGCTGGCCTTTTCCGATGGTCAGCAGGCCATCAAGGACTTTTACCCCAAGGGATAAAGGCGTTTTTATGCGATTGCGAGTGAGAGGGTCAGGGGCGGCGTTTGTTACATTATACAACTCGCCGTCGTCGATTGGAGGGAGACCGTCCATGGGCTGGCCTAGGCCGTCAAGGACGCGCCCCAAAAGCGATTCGGAGACGTTGACTGTTATCGGGCGTTCTTGCGCTTCAACGATGTTGCCGGGGCCTACGCCCTGCATACTGCCTAGCGGCATCAATAAGATATTATTATTTTTGAAGCCCACTACCTCAGAGGGTACGGGTGTGCCATATTTACCCGCTTTTATCAAGCAGGTTTGGCCTATGTTCACATCGGGCCCTATGGATTCAATCGTTAGGCCCACCACCTGAGAAACACGTCCCAGCTTACGAATGTAGCTTTTGTCCAGTACGGATTTGTACTTAGATAGGTTTATGGCTTCCAAGGCATCCTCACTTATTATTTAAAATGTAGGAAAGGTTTGCTTTCAGCTGGTCATACTGTTGCCCGAGGCTGCAATCTATGTCGCCAAAAGGCGTTTCGATTACACAGTCCATGGGGTTCAGGCTCAGGTCTTTGACGATTTCCATTTTTACCGAGCCGTCAGCCAAGGCAACCAGTTCATCTTTATGTTCTTGGACCTGCTCCAAATCCTGAGGTGACACATAGATTATGATATCACCTGTGATTACAGCGGAGGCCAGCCCTTGTTTAATGAGATTTGTTATTACGGATGGGTTTATTGCTACTGCTTTATCCAGCAACTTATCGGTTATGCCTATTATCAATTCCACAATTTCCGGCTCTAGGCTTTCTTGCATGGCCTTGCGCTCGGCGACAGCGGATTCAAGGGTTTGCCGGGCTTCGGCCTTTATGGCATCACCTTCGCGAGTGGCGGCATCCATTCCTTCCTTGTAGGCCGCTTCACGGGCTTCGGAGGTTATGCGCTTGGCCTCGGCGTTGGCATTGGCGCGGATTGTGTTTTGCTCCTGCGTAGCGGCGGCGCGCGCACTGCTTACGATTTCCTCCGCTTGCTGTTCTGCTTGGCGGATGATTCTTGCGGACGCGCTTTTCGCTTGATTTTCCTTACTTTGCTCTTGTCCGCTGTCGTCTTCTGT
>WQSB01000030.1 GCA_009788085.1 Defluviitaleaceae bacterium | reverse complement strand
CGGCTTTGTCACGGGCATACAAACCATGTACAACCGTGGCCCCGTGCTGGCACGTATCCATGTGGTTTCAGATATTGAAATGAACGACACCGCGGCATAAAAGCCGCTTTTTTATATGCTAGGAAACTGCTAAAAAATGGAAAGGAGGAGAGCATTTGACGCACTACCAACTGACATTCGTTACGGCCAATGGGTCTCGCAGGACTTTTCGGGTCAACAATGTAGACCCCACCATCTCGCCCGCTACCTTGCAAGCCGCCGTGGACATGTTACTTTACCATGATATCATGGCACCAGAGCGCGGCGCATTGTCCCGCTTACAAAGCCTGACAGCCAACACGGTTACATCCGTCAATCCACTGGCATAAAATATAGTGAATCAGACGAGCCGGCACCGCAACTTAAGCGGTGCCGGTTTGTTTGTACAGCGGTTTTACTTTCAGTTTACTCATCGTCGCTATGCCCCAACGTCACAAACCGAGAAGCAGAAAGAATTAATAGCATATTAATTAAAAAACAACTCGACAGGATTCGACAAGCATGATATTTTGAAAAAGAAATATTCTAGTAAAATATTCCAATAGAAGGTCGTGATGTTATAGGCTAAAACGGTTGAAATAACAATACACACCTACAGCAATACACAAAGATTGTTCATGCCGACGGACTTTCGTCTGCGCCTGGCTGAACTCCGATTAGTACCCGTCGCCGACCGCACCTATGAGGTGCTGGAACATTCCGAATGGCAGGGTGCTTTTTTTAATTCCGTATCATCCAAAGCACCAGTCCCGCCTGTCGTGGCAAAACCGCACTCGAAATAACACAACCAGTCGTCTTTTTTTCGTAGTAAGATTCTATAAACCGACCAAAACGGTGCGGCAAGTAGTTAGGTCAAATCCTTGGGAAGAGAATCCAGGGATGAACTGAAACCTATAGTCTGGGACAGAGCCCCAATAACCGACCGGTCAGTTCCAGCTGTTATAATCCTGCCAGAGTTAGCCCCCAATATGCGCGTAGTCTGTGGAATAATGTCAAGGGTGAGGTTAAAATTTTGAAAATTAATGGTTGCTTTTCACCCCTTATATGGGGCACAATAAGGGTATAAAATTACAACTGAAGGGATTGAGCAAATGCAACCAGTTATCAAACCGTCAAGCGAATTGCGGAAAAATTATAATAGCGTAGCGGAAATATGCCGTTCTAATAAAGTACCTGTATTCCTCACTCGTAACGGTGAGGGCGATATGGTTCTGATGGATATTGAATCATACGGACGCAGAGAAGAAAACTTGGCAACGGCAGAACGTCTTATGGCAACAGAAATGGCAAGGCATATGGGAACACAGGGTTATTCCGTTGACCAATTCAAAAATAATATGCAACAGGCTATAATACAAGGAGCAAGCAAGAATGAATAGCGTAGACAAGGAATACACGGTCATCGTAGACCCTGCCGTAAATGACAGGATGTATGACCATTTTGAATTTCTTGCAAGAGTTAGCGAATCTGCCGCCGATAGGTTGTTAAATGGACTTGTTGAGGATATGCAGTCATTGGAGCATTTGCCATTTCGCAATCCTGTCTTTAATAGACCTTATTTGAAAAGCGGAAAATACCGATATATGGTATCATGCGAAAGGTATCTGGTTATTTACCAAGTTGTAGATGATACTGTTTTCATTGATGACATACAGGATTCACGGCAAGCTGACGATAAATCTTTACTTTATCCGTAACAATAAATAACCCGTGAATAAAGAATATAAACAGAAAATTTGGGGAGGTTGAATCTTTATGAGTAATGAGAGTCTTTTATTTTTAATTGGCACTATTATCCTTACGGGGGTAACATTGTTTTTAGGTGTTAAGTTTTTGTACTCACGAAAAAAAGTGGGTTCAACAACAGGTACAATTATTGATATTATGGAAACGGCGGGCAAGCATTTTGCAAGCCAAAGCGTAGCGTTAATGGGTTATACGATTGACGGTAAATATTATACCTCTAAAAACAGAATAGGCGTGTTAAGAAACTCAAAAGTTGGCGATGAGTTTGAAGTAAAATATTTTGTCAATAATCCCGAACTCTTATCAACAACAAAATTTATACAAGTTATCGGTTTTTTTGTAGCTACAGCAATATGCGCGTCGGTTTTTGTATATTTGCAATTTTTAGGCTGATGTCCTAACCCCCGAAGAATCCCATATTCACAGGCAGGAGCGGAACACCACCGCCCCTGCCTGTTTTACCTACTCAAAGAAAAGATTTTGTAAACCCACCCAATTTTTGCTACACTCCTACACTTGCTACACTTCCAATAAATGGGTGAGTGTAGCAAGTGCAGATAGTGCAGATGTTTTCAGTCGCTCCCACAAATTTTAGTCAAAGGGATTTTCGGAATAATCCAGTATCACCCCCACATAATTTGACCTCACCGCGAAAGCACTTTAAAATGTTTTCGCGGCGACTTTTTGTGTGTGGGCGCGATTACCCCAGAAGTTATGCTGCATCTTGAATATTACATGAGAACCGTTCCGTGGGAACCGGGAAATCTAACAAATACGTCCAATAGGGGTGCTAATAGGCAGTATTACTATGTTGACCCAATGGACTTTGAGCGAAGACGACATTTACTAGACCCAAGGTAGGTGTAACTTGTCAACCTATATTTGTTACCGAGTTTTTGGTTTCAAAAGTACGCAAGCCGTCCCAAATATGCTAACCGTCTCTTGAAAAGTGCTTGTTTATAAGGCTTTGGGACGTTGGGACGGCATTTTTCACTATATACCCTTTCACTGAAATATAATATTGTCTGTTCGCATAAAATTAATTAGGAAGGGTGATGAATGTGAGAAATAAATCTGCAATTAACAAAATTTGCCTGTTGGCGTTTGTGCTTATGGGATTGGGAACCTTAGTTAATATTTCTAACCCAGATAACGTCCCTATCGGAATTGCATTGATGATTGTTAGTGCCGTCCTTTTTCTAGTTGCGTCGTTCATCGCTTTAAGACAAATGCAATATAAAGAAAAGCTCGAAGAAGATAGATTGAAACAAATCGAAGATGATGTCGCATTCATAAAAAAACACATCAAAAAGTTATGAATACATGTGTCAAGTTGATGCAGTTCCAAATGGGCTAACCGTTCCTTGAAAAGTGCCTGTTTATAAGGCTTTGGGACGTTGGGCGTTATTTTTTTCTATATACCCCCAAATCATAACCAGTAAGATTTTAAGACTATCCCAAACCGTGGTCGTAACTGCGTTTTTTGGTCTGCTGTTTGGGCATGAGTTCATCAATCTTATTCTGCATACCCTGTGAAAGCCCATAATGCTTTTCAATATCTCGGGCTAGTGTTTGACATCTTGCTAACCCCCGACGGGGATTTGAATATCACAGAAAACGGCGACATTCAGTTGCCCGAGAGCGTCCGGCAAGCAATCCGCATACGCCTCTTATGGTTTTTCAGCGAGTGGCGTTTTGCGCCGGAGATAGGCGTACCGTACTTCGAGGACTTCTTAATCAAAAATCTCACCATTGCCAACAGGCTCTACACCGGGAAAAACCTTGCTGTAGCATTCGCAACCGAAATAGCCGCCTTTGCAAGTGTGTGGGGTTGGATTCTAATGTCCTATTGAACTGTCCCACTCAATATGATAAACTAAGGAACATAGATGCTAGAATTGTAAGTTAAGGACAACAAAAAATAGAGAGGGGATATTAGAAGACATGAAGGAAATCAGTATTGAGCGCGTTTGCAATTATTTTGAAACGCAAAAAGGCAAGGTCACATTGGGCATAGACGGGTTTGTAGACGATGTTTGGGAAATAGTTCAGGTGCGCAACAGCCCCACAGACTATGTGTTGTACGAGCAGATGAAGGATTTTGCAAAGTCTGTCTACGATACAGGCGCGGGCGGCTATTCCAACGAGATTGTCCGCAAACGCCGCGGCCACGGCGGGTTTACCGCTCACGCCGGTGAGGCGGTCAAAAATCTTGGCGTTGACCTTACGTTGGTAGGCATGTTCGGCAAGGATGGCAACACCAGCATCGACACTGTCTTCAGCAAAGAGTTTCAGGATACCTGCAAAATCTACTCTGTTTGGGACGCCGCCAACTGCCCGATATATGAATTTACCAGCGGCAAAATTTTAATGATGGACCTTGAGACGGTAGTAAACTTTGATTGGGATGACCTGACCGCTGCACTGTCCCCGGAGGACTTGAGCGCGGCATACAAGGATGCAAACCTCGTCGGCATGGGATATTGGTCGATGATGAACAAATTTGACAACTTGGTAGCGAAGCTGTGTGAAAACACCATAAAACCCGGCACTCGTGTGTTCTTCGACTTTGCGGATATACGCAAACGCACCAAAGAGGCACTGATGGACATGCTGGGGCTGCTCGCCAGACTGAATGACGAAAGGCCGATGTCCCTGAGCCTGAATGAACACGAGGCCGTAATTCTGTTCTCAAACTTGGACAGGCCGTTCGACTGGAAGAATCCGGAGGTTGCGGATAAGGACATAGGCTACGTTAGGCAACAATTGGGGCTGGATGAGGTTATTGTACACACGCCGTTTTTTGCGGTGGCCGCTACGGCCTCAGAGGGCACAGCAGTTGTCCGCCAGCGTTACTGCGAAAATCCGGTGCTCACCACCGGCGCAGGTGATAACTTCAACGGCGGCTATATGTCGGCCAGTGCGCAAAAAGGCTCCCTAAACCTACATGAACGCTTGCTTGTTGCAAATGCCACCACCGGCTTTTATATACGTAACGGCTTCGCGCCCAACAGAAGCCAGCTAAAAACAGAGATGGAGCAAATTTACTCAATATTGACTTAGGAACTGTGATGCAAAGGGGCTGTTGCTTTCCACTTTTTGTGGTTTTGCAACAGCCCCTTTTTATTTGCTGTCGATACGCCCTAGAACACCAGCACGGCCTTGCAAATCTTGGCTTCGGGATTTTTAAAGTCGGAGAAAGCCTGCATGAATTGTTGGGCAGGGTAGGGCGTAATCAAGGCTTCTACACGGGTAAGGTCTTTGGCGAGCCGCTCAATCACCGGTGCGAATTTATTGGTTTGCAAACGACTGCCGAAAATGCTGGCTTCTTTTTTTGTCAGCATTGCGGAGCTATAGGAAACCGGTTCTGCCCCATAACCAAGGGGCACTACACGTCCGGCGACAGACACAAGCTCTATCGCTTGGCTGACCAAGGATGGCAGGCCGCTTGCCTCGATGACAACATTCGGCCCCATCCCCTGTGTGATTTCCTCTACGCGGGTCTTTAGGTCTTCCGTTTCGGGGTTAATACGGTAATCCGCCCCGAAAAGCTTTGACATATTTCTGCGATACTCATTTGGTTCGGATATAATTACCTCGGCACCTAGGCTTTTGCAGGTGTCGGCAGCAATTAGCCCCATGGGGCCCGCCCCGGTAATCAATACCATGTCTCCGGGCTCTACGCCGGCACGCCAAGTGCATTGCGCACCAATGGTGAAAGGCTCCATTAACGCCGCCTGCTCAAAGGAGAAATTATTTGGTACTTTGTGAAACTTTTCTTCCGGTGCTACCAAGTATTCGCAAAAGCCTCCGTCGCGGTGGATGCCGTACACTTCCAGATGCTGACACACGTTCGGGCGGTTTTTGCGACAAGCATAACATTTGCCGCAGTAGGAAATCGGCTCCAGCACGACCTTATCTCCGACTACAAGATTTGTGACCGCGCTTCCGACAGATTCCACCTCACCGGCTATTTCGTGCCCGATAACACGCGGATAGGTGGCAAACACGTTTGTTCCACGCGCAATGCCTACGTCTGTTCCGCAAATGCCGCCGGCCTTTATCCGGACACGCACTTCGCCCGGGTTTTGGATTTCGGGTGTCGGGAGTTCAACCCATTTAACATCGTTCGCGCTTAAAACTTGAATGGCTTTCATTAATAAGCCCTCCTACAATAGTGATTATAGTTGTTTTCCGCGTTCGTCCAGGCGGCGCAAGACGGCGATAGCGGTGTCTTCGTCGGTAATCAGCACATTGGGGTATCCGCCGTTTAGGGCACCGCAAATGCTGCGTACTTTGCTCTCCCCAATGGCTACCGCGATGCGATAGTCTTTTTGTTTGAGTACGTCAAGGGGCAAACTGATGGTTCGAGCGTCAAGCTCCGGACTGAGTAGCTTGCCGTCCTCATCAATGATATGAGAGCATATATCCCCTACCGCGCCGGCTTTGTTCAGCTGCTCCAGCTCTGTTTCTTCGAGGTAGCCGGCTTGAACCAAAGCGTTGTTCGCGCCAAATCCACTCCCCAAGGTAAACAGGATAATATTTGCTCGCTGGGCAACATCCAAGACTCCTTTGATGCTGTGGTCGTTTATGACGGCGTCTTTTATTGCGATGCTGTCCAAAATGGCCGGAAGCGGCATAATGTAGGGGGTGCCCGATAGCGCGGTTGCCCAAAGTCTGGGAATCTCACTTGCGTAAATATTCCTCTCGATACAGCTGATTCCGCCACAGACCTGTACAACGGAAATATCAGTGATATCATCCCGTTTGATGGCGTTTTGAGCGCAAGCAAACATGGTGTGCCCCCAAGAAACGCCTACTACATCGCCGTTGGAAATGATAGAATTGATATACCGGCCGCAGGCGACGCCGACTTTGGAAAGGGGTGTTTGGTCTAACGACCGGGGCAGAACGATTACGCGACGCAAAGAAAACCGCTGCCGCAGCTCTCGTTCCAGCGCGGTTTCCGTTTGTGTGCGGTCATTGATTTGTATAGTGACGATTCCTTCGGCACGGGCCTGGGTAAGCAGCTTTGAGATGTATGGCCGGGAAAGGCCCAGCTTTTGAGAAATCATTTGCTGGTTATAGCCGTGCTCATAGTAAAGTCTCGCCACATTGACCAGCAGGTCGATTCGCTTGAATTCCTCTTCTCGCCTATAATCAAACATGCAAATACCTCTCTCTCTGTATCAAATGTTTCTTATGCAAGGCACACTTGTAAGTTTACGGAATAAATGAAAGGAAGTCAATATAAGAAAATCTGCCCGATAGTATTGACATGTCATATTCGAAGCGTTATAATCATTACAAAAGTGACTGTGCCAGTAACATATGTTCATTGTGAGGGTGTGAATGATTGATATGCTTGGGTCGGACGGGCACCGCGGGCTGATTGTGGCGGCAAATTGGAAGATGCACATGACCATTGACGCGGCACGTGATTTAATACATAATTTCGTGCAATGTCCGGACTCGAGCGTAAAGCTTGTGCTGTTTGTTCCTGCGACTATGCTTGCGGCTGTGTCGGGGTTTGTACGGGAAAAAAACATTGCCACCGGACTACAGAATATACATTGGGAAGACGAGGGTGCTTTCACGGGCGAGGTTTCCGCGCAGCATCTGTTGGATGCAGGGGGGAGCTACGTGATTATCGGCCACTCCGAACGTAGGCAGATGTTTGGGGAAGAAGACGCCACCGTCAATTTGAAATTGCGCACGGCACAGCGGCACGGCATTACTCCTGTGGTCTGCGTCGGGGAAACCCTTGCCGAGCGGGAGTCTGGCGATTTTGAAAAGGTGCTCTGCCGTCAATTAATAGCCGGGCTTATCGACACAAATCCGTCCCCGCTGGTCATCGCCTATGAGCCGGTCTGGGCTATCGGCACCGGGCGTGTTGCAACCCCGGAGCAGGCGCATGAGGCCATGCGGTGGATTCGCCGGGTACTTATCGAGCGGTTTGGCGCGGCCGGAGAAAAAATTCCCCTGCTGTACGGGGGTAGTGCCAAGCCGGAAAATGTGGCCGAGTTGGCCGCTGACTCCATAGTAGACGGGTTTTTAATCGGCGGGGCCAGCTTGAGTGCCAAGAGTTTAAACGAGATTTTGCAAAGACTGTCTTCTGGCATGTGCCGGGAGAGCTTAAAAAGACAAGTGGCTGAAAGCGTGTATCTGGCCATGAGACCACACTTGGGGGCTAAGTAATGAAGAGAGAAGAGATTAGAGCACTCGTAGAAGAGATGATTTATAAGATTCTTGCCGAGCTGAATCTTTCTCAGTTGATGGCTGTGCCGCCGAGAAACCGATGTATGCCGGAAATGGACGGGCTACTTACCGAAGCGGATATTATCCGGATGAACGGGCAAGGCATTCGGACAATTACTGTGGAGAAAGGGTGCATTGTCACCCCTTTGGCAACAGATAAAGCCCGGGAATACAACATCACCATTTGTAAAGAAGAGGGGTAGGAAATATGGCATTGACCGACGCACAAATTCAAAAAATTCTCATTGAAATGGGAGCCGGCACTTCCGGCAAAGCAATCCCGGCAAAAGCCGAGCCTCCCCGGGCCGGCAAAGCAGCTGCGGACGGCATTTATGAGACAATTTCTCAGGCGGTCGCGGCGGCGAAGGCGAGTCAGGCAAAGTTTGCGCGCCTTTCTGTAAAAACCCGCGCTGATGTAATTGCCGCTATGCGTAAAGCGTCCTTGGCACATGCGGAGCATTTGGCAAAGCTTGCCCACGAGGAAACGGGATATGGTAATGTCGCGCACAAAGTAATCAAAAACACCTTGGCTGCCACAAAGACACCGGGGATTGAAGACTTTAGCCCCTTAGCCTATTCGGGAGACGACGGCTTGACTCTGGTGGAAGGTGCGCCCTATGGGGTTATCGGTGCTGTCACCCCTTCTACCAACCCGACTTCCACCGTGATTAACAATAGCATCAGTATGGTGGCCGGTGCGAATGGTGTTGTGTTTAACCCTCATCCCGGGGCTAAACGAGCCTCCAATGAAACAGTACGGATATTAAATGAAGCTATCGCCGGAGTATGCGGTGTGCACAGTTTGCTGGCCACAGTGGCCGAGCCATCACCAAAAACCGGGAAAGAACTGATGGAGCACAAAGACATTCGTCTGCTTGCCATAACCGGCGGCGAAGCGGTTGTGTCCCTTGCCTTAAAGAGCGGCAAAAAAGTTATTGCAGCCGGCCCGGGCAACCCGCCGGTAATCGTGGACGATACTGCGGACATCAAAAAAGCCGCAAAAGACATCACACGCGGCGCATCCTTTGATAATAATGTACTCTGCATCGCAGAAAAAGAAGTATTCGTTATGCGCACGGTTGAGAACGAGCTGATGGAAAACATGGTCGCGGCCGGATGCTATTTGGCAAGCGCGCGCGACGTGGAGGCAATTTGCAAGACCGTGATGACAAAGACAGAGCATGGATTTGCCCCAAACCGTGATTTTGTAGGACGAAGCGCGGGACATATCCTAAAGCAAAGCGGAATCACAACGGGAGGCGAGCCACACCTTGTGATTTGCCGCGTAGAGGCAGAGCATCCCCTTGTTTTTACCGAAATGCTGATGCCTATCTTGCCCATAGTAGCCGTGGACAGCTTTGAAGAGGCCGTTGAACGGGCTGTACAAGCCGAAAACGGATACCAGCACACAGCGATTATGCATTCTAAAAACGTAGACCGCTTAACGATTGCCGCACGGGCACTGGACACCACGATTTTTGTTAAAAACGGCCCGTCCTTTGCCGGGCTTGGTGTGGAGGGCGAAGGATTTACCAGCCTTACCATTGCGACACCCACCGGGGAGGGACTGACCTCGGCCAAGAGCTTTGTACGCTCGCGGAGATGTGTATTGTCCGGCTCGTTTCATATTTTGTAACAGGGGAGTAACTAGGTATGCGGGAGTCACAACTCGAAAAAATTCGCCTAGCCGGTGTTGTGGGGGCGGGCGGCGCAGGGTTTCCTACCCATGTTAAGCTGGCGGCCAATGCCGAAGTCATAATCGCCAACGGCGCGGAATGCGAACCATTGCTGCGGGTAGACCAGCAGGTGATGGAACACGATGCCGCCGCAGTGGTTGCGGGTATGCGCGCCGCAGTGGAATTAACCGGCGCGGCTAAAGGTATAATATGCCTCAAAGCCAAGTACAAGCAGGCTGTAGCTGCCTTAACCAAAGCGTTGGAGGGCGAAACGGCGGACATTTCCCTAAAGTTGATTGATAATTACTATCCGGCGGGGGATGAGCAGGCACTGGTTTACGAGGCAACCGGAAGAGTAGTCCCCACTGGCGGTATTCCTATAGCGGCAGGTGCAGTCGTATTGAATGTAAGCACTCTCGTTAATATTGCCGCCGCACTTGAGGGCAAGCCGGTCACGCATAAATACGTAACTATCACCGGTGAGGTAGGGAAACCCGTTACGGTATCCGCTCCCATCGGTATGCCGGTGCAAGCTTTGATTGACTATGCAGTCGGCCCACGCCGGGAGAACGGATTCGCGGTGATTTTAGGCGGCCCGGCTATGGGCCCTGTGGCGGATGATTGGGATATCTCGGTCAGCAAAACCTTGGGCGGAGTTATAGTCTTGCCGGACAGTCATAGCTTGATTTTGAAAAAAACTACTCCCTTAGCCCATCAGATGAAGCTGGCCCGCTCTGTTTGCTGTCAATGTAATCAGTGTACAGAATTGTGTCCGCGCAGGACGCTGGGGCTGGATACATCCCCACACAAGGTGATGCGCGCCTTGGCTTACGGCAACGGCAGCGGGGTAGAGCCCGAGGCAGTGATAAGCTGCTGTGAATGCGGAGTTTGCAGTTATTTTGCCTGTTCGATGGGTCTCTCACCCAGCCGTGTGATGGCAAAACTTAAAGGGGAACTGCTGGCAAAAAAAGTACCGTATGAGAAGCGGCAGTCCAGAGGAGTTTCGGATGTGCGTGGCTTTAAGAATCTGCCGGCAGTCCGTTTAACTATGCGGCTTGGTTTAAGAAAATATGACCTGCCCGCCCCAATGGAGCGGGAGCCCCTTCTGACAGATAAAGTGAAAATCCCGCTAAAGCAGCATATCGGAGCCCCCGGCAGACCGGTTGTGACTCCGGGGCAAAAAGTCAGTATGGGAGATGTAATCGCAGACATACCTGACGGTAGCTTGGGCGCGATAATCCACGCAAGTATTTCCGGGGAAATTGCGTCAGTGAACGAATCCTATATAGAAATCCGAGGGGGTGAAGCGTAATGTATGCAATGGGCTTGCTTGAACTCAACAGCGTGGCGGCGGGGGCCTTGGCGGGTGACAGTATGTTAAAAGCCGCCGATACTACGCTAGTAGCGGCGCAGCCATGTTGCCCGGGGAAATTTATCGTGATGGTGCGCGGCGAGGTAGCTGCGGTTAAAAGTGCCATCGCGGCCGGGGAAGAAGCGGCGCAAGAAAATCTAATCGACAGTCTTGTGATTCCCAGCGTACACCCGGATGTATTTGAGGGGATTCTTGGCGCGGGGGATATTGTAGAAACAGGCGCGATGGGCACGGTGGAGACTTTTTCTCTGGCTTCGTGTATCTATGCGGCGGACGCGGCGGTAAAAGCGGCCTCGGTGAAATTAATGGAAATTCGTCTGGGGCGCGGCCTTGGAGGGAAATCTTATTTCACTTTAACCGGAGACGTCAGTGCCGTTTCGGAAGCTGTGCGAGTTAGCGTATCTGTTCCCGAATGCGAAGGTATGATAGCTCAAAAAGTGGTAATCCCTTCCCCGCATCCCTCGATTCGTGAGGCAATGATGTAAGATGATATAGCAAAAAAAGGAGGACGGTGTGGTGAAAAAAGATAAAGGAACCGAGAAAGCCGGGGCCGTTCCAAAAACGGCTCAAGCCGCATCCAAAAAAGGAAAGGAGGAACAGTTTATGAAGCAAGAAGCACTTGGCATGGTAGAAACATATGGTTTAGTCGGCGCGATAGAAGCGGCTGACGCGATGGTCAAAGCTGCAAATGTTGCCCTAATCGGCAAAGAGCAAATCGGCAGCGGGCTTGTTACAGTGATGGTGCGTGGCGACGTAGGCGCAGTAAAATCATCGGTTGAGGCCGGGGCCGCCGCCGCAAAGCGTGTGGGTGAATTGATATCTGTACATGTCATACCACGTCCCCACGACGAAGTAGAAGGCATTTTACCTAAAGTTAATAAAAAACATTGAAAAGGGGTTTGAAAAAAATGGAAAAACAAGCATTGGGCATGGTAGAAACAAAAGGTTTAGTCGGCGCGATAGAAGCAGCTGACGCAATGGTTAAAGCCGCTAACGTTACCTTAATAGGTAAAGAACAAATTGGCAGCGGGCTTGTCACAGTGATGGTGCGTGGTGATGTTGGTGCGGTAAAAGCTTCCGCCGACGCCGGAGCCGCCGCCGCGAAGCGCGTAGGTGAACTGGTATCCGTTCATGTTATTCCGCGCCCGCATGAAGATGTTGAAAAGATTCTTCCGAAAGGCATCTAGCAAATCACACAAGAAGGGATAGAGGCCGATGATTGATAAAGGCATGGATATGGATCTGTTAATCGAACGGATTACAGATGAAATATACAAAAGATTACGAAGCGACAGTTCGCTTAACGATTGCAAAGGAAGTTCCGGGGGTATGGGCAAGCTGATTGACCATACTTTGCTAAAAGCCGACGCCACACAGGAGGATATTAAGGCCTTGTGCAAAGAAGCGCACACAAACGGCTTTATGTCCGTTTGCGTCAACGCTTCCTATGTGCCGCTTAGCCGTGATTTGTTGCGGGGAAGCGGAGTCAAAGTGTGTACGGTGGTTGGGTTCCCGCTGGGGGCCACCAGCACCAAAACAAAGGTGTTCGAAGCAAAGGAAGCCATAGAAAATGGCGCGTCCGAAATAGACATGGTCATTCACATCGGGGCTGTCAAATCCGGTGATTGGGACTATGTAAAAAATGACATCGAAGCCTTGGCCATTGCCGTGGGTGGCAAAGCGTTGCTCAAGGTAATTATTGAAACATGCTTATTAACCGATGAGGAAAAAGTTAGGGTATGTGCGATTTGCAAGATGATTGGGGTAGACTTTGTAAAAACCTCGACCGGCATGTCCACAGGCGGTGCCACCGTGGAAGACGTTAGCCTGATGCGCAAGGTTGTGGGCAGCGAAATCGGTGTCAAAGCTTCCGGCGGGGTGCGTGATGCTGCAACCGCCAAAGCAATGGTTGATGCCGGGGCAACGCGATTGGGCACAAGCTCCGGAGTTGCGATTTTAAGCGGAGGAACCGGTATAAACCCGTATTAAAAGTGTAAAAATATCTGCGAAGCGGATTTTTTTCACCAACAGTTTTGTGCCGCCGTCAAAGGCTGCATGGAATTAAAGGAGGAAGTATGCAAGGAAAAATGAGAGCACTTCGTCTGTTCAGTCCCGGGGATATCCGTTGCGTAGAGGTGGCTATCCCGGAAATTGAGCGGGACAGTCAGGTAAAAATTAAAGTAAAAGCCTGTGGGGTTTGCGGTTCGGATATCGCCCGCGTGATGACCAAGGGAACTTATAAATTCCCCACCACCATCGGGCATGAGTTTGCCGGCGAAGTTGTAGACGTCGGAAACGGAGTTAAGAACGTGGAAGTGGGCGACAGAGTTACGGTTGTGCCCATGATTCCCTGTGGGGTTTGTAAGTATTGCAAGGTTGGCAACGCCCACATGTGCGACACCTATGACTATTACGGCTCCCGCCGGGATGGTGCAATGGCTGAGTATATTGTGGTGGAATCATCCAACTGTCTAAAACTCCCTCCAAATGTGGACTACGAGATGGGCAGCATGGTTGACCCGGTGTCTGTGGCGTTGCACGCGGTTCGTTGCGCGGGCGCGGTGGAGGCAGGCTCTTCGGCAGTGGTGTACGGTATGGGGCCGATTGGCTTTATAACGGTGCAGTGGCTTCGCACCTTGGGGTGCAGAGAGATATACGCCGTGGACATCGCAGACGAAAAATTGCGCTTAGCAGAACGGCTGGGTGTCAAAAAAGGCATAAACGGCATGGAATGCGACCCGGTAAAAGCAATCAAAGAGCTTACTGGTGGCGACGGCGTGGATACTGCGATAGAGTTGGCCGGCAACAAAATCACAATTGTGCAATCGGTGCTGTCGGTCAAGAAAGCGGGCAAGGCTATTTTATGCGGCATTACCTATGACGACGTGGTCTTTCCCAACTCGGCAATCAGTCATATCTTGCGTGGGGAAATTGTTGTAAAAGGCTCATGGAACTCTTCATTAAATCCGTTGCCTATCAACGAATGGGAAAGCGCGTTACAGTTTATGCAGACGGGGGATGTTAAAGTCAACCCGCTTATCACGCATCGCTTCCGCCTGGAAGACGGGCAGCGAGCCTTTGAAATGATGTTTAACCGCACAGAAGTGTTTACAAAGGTGCTCTTTAAGCCGGAGGACTGATTATGCAAATTTGCAAAGTAGTCGGCACAGTAGTAAGTACCAACAAAACAGAAAAGCTGTCCGGCATGAAACTTCTTTTGGTGCGTGCCATTGACCTTGAGACATGGGAAGAAAAAGGCCCACTGCTGGTAAGCGTTGACACGGTAAGCGCAGGTGTTGGGGAAGTTGTTATGACGGTGGGCGGAAGTTCTTCCCGTCAGACGGAAGCAACGGAAGCAAAACCAGTGGACAACTCGATTGTGGCGATTATCGACCACATTGACGTCGGCTCGAAGCGTGTGTTTGACCGCACAGACGCGGAAAACAAAACATGATAACGGGAGAAGTGGCCGGGACTGTCGTATGCACAGTAAAATCCTCCGGGCTTTCCGGGATACCGCTCCTTGTGGTGCGGTTGATTGAAAGCGGGAAAAAGGCCGGGCTGGTTGTGGCGGCTGATGCCACCAGACAGGCCGGACTTGGGGATTTTGTCTTCTTGATTACCAGTAAAGAAGCGTCCGCCATATTACGGAAGCCTTATGTTCCGGCGGATTGCGCAATTGTTGGGTTTATTGACCGTTACAACGAAGAGATACAAGAGGATTGGCCATGAGGATTGCAAGAGTAGTGGGTAATGTAGTATCCACGGTAAAAGACGCCGGTTTTGTAGGGTATAAGCTGATGATTATATCCTACATTGATGAGCCGCAAAAGCGGGATATTGCCTTTGATGCGGCGGATGCCGGTGTTGGGGACATTGTACTGGTGGTAGCCGACGGGGGGGCGAGTAATATCGCGCTCGGTGACAGTGAAATCATCGCTGATGTGACGATTTGCGGCGTAGTGGATAATTACACACTCGGGAAAACTATTTATGATTGTCATTAGGCGCGTTTCTCATCGCAGAAAGAGGGACGCGCACTACTGAACAATATAAAAAAATCAGGAAGGGAAGTGACTGAATGGCAAGAAACGTAGTGGTTACTGGAGCGGCAAGCGGTATCGGGAAGGAAACGGCCCGGAAGTTTCTGGCTCTGGGTGACAAGGTATTTCTCACAGACTGGAACGAGGCGAATCTACAGTCGGTAAAAGAAGAATTCTCCAAAGAGTTTGACCCGGCGAGTGTGGTAATAAAAAAAGCAGATGTTGCAAAGCCGGACGAAGTGGCCGCGCTCGCGACTGAAGTAGAAAAAAGCGGCGGTTGTGACGTGCTGGTAAACAATGCAGCCGTATTTCGTGTCGGGCAATTGCACGAAGCACCTATGGATGACTACGATTATCAATTCGACATCAATGTACGCGGTTGCTTTAATACCATCAAGTCACTGGCACCGCAGATGCTGGCCAAGAAAAAAGGCGCGATAATCAACGTGTCGTCAGTATCCGGCATGGGTGGGGACTACAACATGTCCCTTTACTGTGCCACCAAGGGTGCTGTACATGCCATGAGCCGCGCTCTGGCTATGGACTATTCCGTGCGGGGTGTTCGCGTGAATATCGTATCCCCAAGTGCCGTGGAAACACCAATGTTCCTTACCGGCGCGTCTGATGTGGTATTGGAAAGCTTCCGCAAGAATATGCCGGATAAGCGTCTGTGTAAGCCCGAATGGTGTGCCAACGCAATCGTCTATTTAGCATCTGACGAGGCCGAGCACATTTGCGGCGTAAACATACCGGTAGACGGCGGCCTTTCCGCTTGGAACGGGCAGCCGAATCAAGAGAAGTAAGCAGGTATAGCAAACGTCTTTTGCTATACGAAATCAATTTCTAAGAAAGTAGAGCCGTGGGGAGAAGCCCCACGGTTTTACTGAAAATTGATTTCCTGTTGCTAGTCCTGTTGTTGATTTAAAAAAAAAATTGACTTTTTGGGGATGAATATAGTAAAATCAGCATACGTTTACATCCGTTTTGCTCGGCGGAACAAATGTGGTGCGTTGACACATATGTTCCTAGACTGTATAAACATATGCAGTACATAAAACGGCTTTAAACAAAAATTAAAATCGCGAAAGTGAGGAAACACCATGAAGAAGCTTTTAGCAGCAATCGTACTCGCTATCATTTTGATTGCGACACTAGCGGCATGTGGCCGGGATACGGCCCCCGCTCAGCCTACGCCCGCTCAACCGGCCCCCGCTCAGCCTACACCCGCCCAACCGACTCCTGCCCAACCGGCCCCCGCTCAGCCGGCACAACGGGATAATCTTGAAGGCATGACAATGGGTGCATTCGTGGTTATCGAAGACCAGTTCCAAAGAGCATTGCAACAATCCATGGCAAGAACATTTGAATCCTTTGGCGCAAATGTTATTACTGCAAACGCAGCCAGCCAACTTGACATTGAAGTTGTCAACATTCACAACGCATTGGCCGCAGGTCTTGACGGCCTTGCTATCTTCCCCGTTGACCCTGTTGGTTCTGCAACAGCTTTGCAAGAAGCAGCCAACCAAGGCGTTAAAATCTTCGGCGTAAACGTAAACCTTGGCGATGACCTTCAAGTTGGTTGGGCACAGTCTGACCAATACGGCAAAGGCGTAGAAGTTGGAGCATATGCCCGTGAGTGGTTGCTTGCAAACTTTAGTGCAGACCAATTCCCACTGCGTATGGCAGTCATGGAATTCCTTGGCCTGAACACTGTTATGTCTAACAACCGCACCGATGGTTTCTTGAGCCAAGTGTATGACTTAGTAGACATCATCGTAAGGCTTGACGACTGGATGGCAGATACTGCTTTCGGTACGGCATCTGATGCACTTGTTGCATTCCCTGACATTGATGTATGGTGGTGGGCAAATGAAGGTGCTGCTGTTGGTAGCGTAAACGCACAACGTGCAGCCGGCGTAACCATCCCCGGTTTCACCATTGCCATGAGCGAACAAATTGCAGAAATGATTTTGGCTAACGACGGCAATCTCATTGGTGCAAACGGCCAAAACCCAGACTTGTTGGGTCAAGTGGTTGCCACCAACCTGGCATATGCCATTATGGGCAGACCACACCAAACTTTCATAGAAACAGGCGGCATCATGCTGGTTGCTTCCGACCAAGCAGGAGCACAAGCATGGCTTACCGCACAACGTAGCTAGAGAAGAGTTGTTGCAAAAAATCAAAACCTTGGGGTTCTGCTCCAAAGTCCCCAAGGTTTTGGTTTTACAACAGCCTTTTTTTCACCCCATCCTATTCTATTGAAAAAGTGGGAAAATATCATGAAGAAATGTTTAAGGATTCAGAGCCTTACAAAGGATTATCCCGGAGTCCGGGCCTTGGACGATTTCTCTGCGGAGTTTCCGGCGGGGAAGGTTCATGCTTTTCTGGGGAAGAACGGGTCGGGGAAAAGCACACTGGTGAAGTCTATTTCCGGTGCCATTTTGCCTACTTCAGGCGCGCTTTTTCTTGACGATGAAAACTTAGACTTGAAAACCCCCAGTGATGCTTTTGCCAAAGGTATTGCCACGGTTTATCAGGAATTGAGCTTGATTCCGGGACTGTCTGTGGCGGAAAATATTTTTTTCGGCAGAATGCCGAAAAATAAGCTGGGACTTATTAACTTCAAAAAAGCCAATATAGAGGCCAAGAGACTATTGGATGAACTTGGCATTAATATTTCACCGAAAACACCTGTGATGGAACTTAGTATGTGGCAGAGGCAGCTTGTGGAAATTGCTAAGGCGATGTCATTTCAACCTCACGTTCTGCTTTTAGACGAACCCACATCTTCTTTGGCCCAAAGTGAGGCGGAAAAACTCTTTGAAGTAGTGAGAATACTTCGTGATAAGGGCGTTATCCTCCTTTACATAAGCCATAAACTGCAAGAGATTTTTGATGTTGCTGATTCGGTTACGGTTATCCGCGACGGGTTGCTTGTTGGGATTAAAGATGTAGTGGACCTCACCAAAGAGGAACTCATTCACATGATGTTTGGTGATATCAAAGTTGAGACAATTCCGGACGACCTCCAGTTTACAAATGAGCCTGTCCTTGAGGTAAAAAATTTCACCTCTAAAAATCATTTTGAAGATATTAACTTCACCTTACATAAGAGTGAGGTTTTGGGTATAGCCGGGCTTTTAGGCACAGGCCGCTCGGAGTTGCTTCGGGCGATTTTCGGCGCGGACTCATATGACGAGGGCGAAGTAACCGTTAATGGGAAAAAACTGAAAAAGGCTTCTCCAAAACGCGGCAAGGAAGCGGGTATGGCCTTTACGTCTGAAAACAGAAAAGAGGAAGGCTTGATTTTGATTCACTCCATCCGCGAAAATTTAGTTCTTGCCAGTTTGCGGGCCTTGCGAAATGGAATTTTCATGTCGAAGAAAAAGGAAAGGGGCTATGTAGACCGTCAAGTGGAAAATTTACAAATTAAAATATCCAGCCCAGAGGCACTTGTTTCTTCACTGTCCGGCGGAAATCAGCAGAAGGTCTTAGTAGGGAACTGGATAAATACAGAACCTCAAATCCTGATTTTAGACGAACCGTCCCGCGGGATTGACGTGAACGCCAAACAACAGATTTTTGACATCGTATGGGAGCAGAGCAGGCAAGGGGTCTCTTCTATAATTGTATCTTCAGAGTTGGAAGAACTCTTACAGACATGTCATCGCATTCTCATCATGCAAGAGGGTAGAATCGTAAATGAAGTGTTTCCAAAAGATATTGAGGTGGAGCAACTATATGCAATGTGCGTGAAGGAGAGGGATTAAAATATGAACAACTCAACAGAGAAATCAGCAGTAAAGCAGGGCATATTTGGGGGCAGAGACTTTACAAAAACCATGGATATAATACGTAGACTCGCTTTGCTCTTGGTGCTGTTCGCGCTTATGATTTTCTTCTCGACACAAAACGAGAACTTTCTGACGCTACGCAATGCCATGACCGTGTTGCGAAGTGTTTCTATCACCGGCGTAATCGCGCTGGGTATGACACTTGTTATTATAGCGGGTGAGATTGACCTGTCTGTTGGCTCCATGGTCGCGCTCTCCGGCGTATTAACAGCTTGGCTTGTCCGCCACTTCATGCAAGCGATAGGCATGGGCGATGCAATCAGTGTTATCCTCGCCATTACGATTACGCTTGGCGTTGGTATCTTGGTCGGCTTGTTTACGGCAACTTTGCGTAACTACTTGCGAATACCCAGTTTTATAACTACCTTGGGCCTACTCACTGCCCTTTCCGGTGTTGCCTATTTGATTTCAGGCGGCTTCCCCATCATTACTTTCCCAAGCTGGTATAGATATATCGGTGCAGGCTGGCTTTTTGAAGGAGAACGCGGCGCGACTTTCCCGGGGATTCCTTTCCAAGTTATAATCTTGTTTGTTGTATTCATACTTCTGTTTATTCTTCTGCATTATACACGCATCGGACGTTCTATTTACGCCGTTGGCGCAAACGAGGAAAGTGCCCGTTTGAGTGGTGTGAGCGTAAAGCTTGTCCGTTGTGTGGCATTTGGAATCACGGGTTTTTTGGCTGCCTTGTCCGGCATTATGGTTTCCTCTCAAATTATGACAGGTGCTCCTGCCGTCGGGGCCGGTGGCGAAATGAACGCCATTTCTGCGGTTATCATCGGTGGGGCCAGTTTATCCGGCGGTGTCGGTAAAATCACCGGCACCCTTATCGGAATCTTGTTCCTTGGTGTTTTGGGAAACGGAATGACAATGATGGGTATGGATACCCACTGGCAGGCGGTTATTCGTGGAGCCTTGGTTATTGCTGCGGTTCTGTTTAACATGCTTATCCAAAAGCGTAGCTGAGTTTAATAAAATAGGTTCTGACACAGAATTAAAACATTGACTTGGAATATTTATGCAAATTTATCAAAAATACATTGACTTTTCGAACATGAAATGGTTAAATTGATGTACGTTTACAGCCGTTTTACTCAGCGGAACAAATGTAACGCTCTGATACATGTGTTCCCATACGATACATAAAACGGTTATAAACACAAATAAAAAACGAGAAAGTGAGGAAAAAAATGATGAAAAAACTTTTATCATCAATCCTACTCATCGTCATTCTGATGGCGACATTCGCGGCATGTGGCCGTGACGACTCAGCCTCGGCTGACGATGGCCCCGGCCCGATAGTGTTATTGGCACTAAACCCTGTGCATGACTGGCACGCAGCAGTATATTTCTTTGCAGATGTGAAAGCAACCGAATTGGATTTGGACAACAAAATGGGCTTTTACTACTTAACATCTATTGACGTGGCCGACCAGTCAGCGCAAATTGACACTGCACTCGCAATGAACCCGTCGCTCATAGTTCTTCTGCCACACAACGCAGAGGTTACACCCGCAGCAGAACGCATTACCGCCGCTGGCGTGCCGTGGGTTCTGTTTGACCGCTGGGTTTACTGCCCGGGCTGGAGTGCCTACTTGACAGGCGACAACCCAGAAATCGGAAGAAGAATTGCACGCCGTACCTTTGAAGGCATCGGCGGTTCGGGTCGGGTATTGGTGCAACGCGCACCTGAAACAGGCGCGATTGACGCCCACCGTTGGGCAGGCATCCAAGAAATAATGCCGTTATTCCCGGATGTTGAGGTTATTCCGTTCACAACCACAACTTTTACGATTCCTGACGCTTTGGCAGCAGTAGAAGCCGCACTCGTGGCCAACCCCAGAGGCACCATTGACGCTATCATATCAATCAATGACGTTTCTTCAATCGGTGTGTTGCAAGCCGTGGAAGAAGCAGGAAGACTTGATGATATCCAAATGATTTCAGGCTCCGGCGGCTGGCAGGTTTGGTTCCACGCTATGAATGACTATCGCGACCAAATCTATCTGTTCACCTATACGTACCACCCCTCTATGGTCATGCAAGCCATGCAATATGCATACGACATAGTTAATGGCCGGTCTGTGCCAAGAGAAACAATTATACCGCCAAACTTGGTTGACAGGTATAATGTTGCAGAGTGGTTTGACGATGGCACCCCATACTAAAAACAATACGCAAGTTTTGAAAAGTTAAGCTTTTATTACTGGCGGGGCATAAGTTGTTCTATGCCCCGCTTTTTCTCTGGGGGTGAAGACGATGTCCGAAATTGTTGTAAGTATGAAGGGCATGGAGAAATCATTTTCGTCGAATAAGGTATTGTTTGGTGTTGACCTTACGCTTCACAAAGCCAGCATTCATGCGTTGCTGGGTGAGAACGGTGCGGGAAAGTCCACGCTGATGAACATTTTGGGTGGGGTGCTTCCCTCCGACGCCGGACAAATAGAAATTGATGGCAAGCCGACGGAAATAAGCGATACATTTGCTGCAAAAGCACAGGGCATAGGGTTTATTCATCAGGAATTAACGCTGGTCAACGACCTTAGCATATTTGAAAATTTATTCATCGGTGTGGAAGAAAAACGAGGGCCGTTTTTGGATAAAAAATCCATGTATGAGAAAAGCAAGGAAATTCTGGACCGAATGGGCATTGACCTTGACCCCATGACAATGGTAGGGGACTTAAACACCTCCTATAAGCAGGTTGTGGAAATTGCCCGGACACTAATGCACAACGCCAAAATCATCATTATGGATGAGCCGACGGCTTCCCTTACCGAAGTTGAAATCGAAAATGTGTTTAAGATTATGCGCTCACTGCGAGACCAGGGCGTGAGCTTGGTATTTATATCCCATAAGCTCAACGAGGTCATGGAAATTTGTGACCGCTATACCGTATTGCGCAACGGGCATATGGTAGCCTCGGGTGAAGTGGACGAAAGCGTGTCTGTGAATGTTCTTTCCACTCATATGGTAGGCCGGGAGATTTCTTATGACGGGCTCTATCACAAACGCGAGGTGGGCGAAGTCATTTTGGAGGGCAAGCAGCTTGAGCGGGAAAAAGAATATCGCGGTGCCAGTTTCCATGTGAAAAAAGGTGAAATTGTTGGTTTTACCGGTTTGCTTGGGGATGGGCGCAGTGAATTGTTTGAAAGCGTAGTCGGCGTTAATTATCCTTATCAGGGTGAGGTATTCGTCCGTGGTAAGGCGGTAAAAATGAGCTCGCGTTCTAAGGCACAGAATATGGGCATTTCCTATGTTCCCCGCAACCGGAAGGAAAACGGCATTGTTAAAGATTTGAGCATTTCTAACAATATGTCCTTATCCGTCATCAATACGCTGTGTAAGTGGGGTATTCTGCGCAAGGAAAAAGAAACCGCCTATACCGATAAGTACATCAGAGAACTTAAGATGAGGGTACATAATGTTCGAAACCTCATCACAAGCCTTTCTGGAGGTAACCAGCAAAAGGCTGTTTTGGCAAAGGCACTTGGCTCAAACCCGGACATTGTTGTCATGGACAATCCGACCCAAGGCGTGGATGTAGGTGCCAAACTGGAAATTTACAACCTCGTTATGCAGTTAGCTTCAACAGGGGTCAGCGTCGTGGTGCTTTCAAGTGAAGCACCGGAGATTTTGATGCTTTGTGACCGTGTTTATGTCATGTTTGAAGGTGGAATCCGCGCGGAGCTGGAACGCTCTGAATTAAGTGAGCAAAAAATTATGTTTTTGGCCACCGGCGGTACCCAAGAGCAGTTAAACAAAACGTAAGGAGGTCGTTGTTTATGATGACTAGAGTAGCGGAAAGCTTTCGCAATATAGACGGCCCACGAATTAAGAGGTTTTGCGCCAATAATGCCGCGTTTCTTGCTTTCGTTGTCCTCGTTATAGTAGCAATCATCTTGAGAGGTGACGTATTCCTGTCGTCCACCAATATTCTCAACATTCTGCGGCACAATGCTATCATAGGCATTATTGCATTAGGTATGACAGTAGTAATTATACTGGGCGACATCAGTTTGTCGGTAGGTTCCCAGCTTGCACTGGTCGGATGGATTGCAATTGACATTTTTAACAGGACTAACAATGTTTTCTTGGCGATTCTTGCCTGTGCATTAGCCTCGATAGTAGCCGGTTTATTTGAAGGTGTGCTAACCGCAAAATTTAAGATACCGTCTATTATAGTGACGCTGGGTACAATGACTATATACCGGTCAATTGTACTGTTTGCGTTGAGTGGCGGGGGGCTAATGGCCGGAGTTCCCCCCGGAGGTGCCGGTGCGGACAGAGACCGCGCGGCGGCGGCGGTGTATCAATCCA
>WQSB01000029.1 GCA_009788085.1 Defluviitaleaceae bacterium | reverse complement strand
GCTCGGCGGGGCTCTCCCGTTTTTGCGGACGGCCAGAAAATCGGCCGTGTCTCTCTGGGTGAGGGTGTTCTTGTTGCCGCGTCAAAATACGTAGCAAAAATTCTCAAAACCGCTCCCACCAATTTTTATGCCACATTAAGGAAGAAGAAGATTCTATGATTACCCATTTGCGGATTCAAAACGTGGCACTCATAGACGAAATCGAAGTCAGCTTTGCCCCCGGCTTGAATATCCTTACGGGAGAAACCGGCGCGGGAAAATCCATTTTGGTGGACTCAATTAATTTTTTGCTGGGTGGACGCCTTGGCAGGGATTTTATCCGCACCGGCGCGGATTTTGCCCATGTTGAGGGCTTATTCGCAACAGACGACGGCGAAATCATGCTGGAGCGGACTTTGCAAACGTCCACGGGGAAATCCGTTTGCCGTCTCAACGGCCGCACGGTAACTGCCGGCATGTTAAAAGACGCGGCCTCACAGCTGGTGGCTCTCCACGGCCAGCATGAGCATCAAAGCCTGCTGGACCCGGCAAAGCAGCTCCGCCTGCTGGACAGCTTCTGCGGCATGGAGCTGGCAGAATTTAAAGTTGAACTGGAAAGCCTTTTGACACGCTACCGCGAGGTCAACAAAGCTTTAAAATCATTGGCCGGAATCGGAAACCAACGCCAAGAGCAAATAGACATGTGGCGGTATCAATTGGAGGAAATAGAACGCGCCGCGCTAAAACCCGGCGAGGAAGACGAGCTGACTGCCCGTCGGACGCGCCTGAACGGGCTGGAAAGATTGAGCAAAAACACGGGGTTGGCGTTGGCTTTATTGGACAACGGGATGGAAGCTCAGCAGTCCGCGACGGACCAAGTTTCCCGTGCCGTGGGCTTATTGGCGGAAATCGCAAGGCTTGACCCCGTCCGGGAAGACCTTCACGAACGTTTGGCGGAAGCCCAGACGCAGCTGACTGACATCGCCGCAGAGCTTCGCGCCTACGTGGATGAGCTGGACGCCGACCCCCAAGAACTGGAAACAATAGAGGCTCGGCTGGATACTATATATCGCCTCAAAAAAAAATACGGCTCCACAGCGGAGGCCGTATTAAAAAAGCAAGAGGAGCTTTCCAATAATCTGGACAGCCTGGAAAACAGCGCGGCCGAAATAAAACGTCTGCAAACCCTTCGGCGCGGTGTAATATCGGAAATAACGGCTTTGTGCGACAAAATAAACGCTTTGCGCTGCTCCAGCGCGTTGCGGGTTTCCGCCGAAATCACCGGAATTTTAAACGATTTGGGAATGCAGAATTCTCATTTTAACATTGAAATCACGCGCAGAACCGCTTTCGGGCCCGACGGCAACGACCAAGCGGAATTTATAATCTCCCCCAACCCCGGCGAACCCGCCAAGCCCTTGAGGCGCATAGCCTCCGGCGGCGAAATGTCCCGGATTATGCTGGCAATCAAAACCGTAATGGCCGACAATGTGCCTACGGTTATTTTCGACGAAATAGACTCCGGCGTCAGCGGCCGCACCGCCCAGCAGGTAGCCGAAAAGCTAATGGGCGTCAGCCGCCGCCGGCAAATCCTGTGTATCACCCACTTGCCGCAAATAGCCGCCATGGCCGATAATCACTTTTTAATCGAAAAATCCACCGGCTCACAAACCGGTCGCACCACAACCGACGTAAAAGCTCTAAACCACGACGCCATAATCAGTGAGCTGGCCCGCCTAATCGGCGGCGCGAAAATAACCCCCGCCACACTTCAAGCCGCCCGGGAGATGAAGGAACAGGCAAGCGGGCTGAAGTAGGGCGGGGTAGACTCGCAAAGGGGGGCCGTCTCGGCACCGGACATCGGTGATACGACGGCCCCCCCCTTTACGGCACGACTTTTCTTACTCGCTCATGGTGATTAGCACAAGAGCGGTTTCCAGCGCGTCAAGGCCGGGAAGATTCGTGAAGTGAGGGGCAACGCCATAGACCTCGAGGGAGCGTCCGTAAGCATCTGCAATATAACCGATGTCAAGACGCCAAATGATGCCGGTATTGGGCAAAGTGGTATACATATGCATGGGGCCAAGCACACCGGAGGTGTTTGTGCCTACAAGAGTCCCGCCTATTGCCATTACAGAAAGGGCGGCATTAACAGAGGCCGACATGGACATATGGTCTATCAGAAGCCAAATTTCGCCACCAAAGCCGATGCTGTCATCGGAAGGAGCAATCCGCGAGCGGGAGTATATTACATAGTCCAGGCGGGCCAAGTCATCCGGATTGAAGTAAACCATGCCGCGCTGTTCAACGAATTCAGCGGCGGGCATTTTGCCGACATACATGATTTCAGTAACGGCGTATTCATCCGGCTCCATATTTTCAAGGACTTGGATAAGAGCGTTCATGGTTGCCATGGCGGCATCTCCGGCACGGAAGAATTCCCCACCGGGAAATTCAACGGGCTCGCTGATTAACCGCCGGATAATAAACTCGTCAAAATATCCGGCCAAACCGCCCATGTTTCCGCGCACGTCGATAATCAAATGGTCAAAATCCCTAATTTCTTGAAGGAACGGCAAAGTCGTGTTGTCGTCATATTCCGGGTTGGCCATGAAGGTGTTAATCCGCAAATAGGCCACCTCACCCGGCACCAGAATTTCCGTGATAATATTGCCCGGAACATCCGGGAATGGATGGTCTTCGCCATATAAATCCACTTCATACTCGCCATAAAACCAGATTGCCGCCGGGTGGATAAAAGCCGCAAGGCGCAAGCCCAGGTACTCTCTCATTTCCGGGCTCATTTCCGCGCCGTGATAGCTACGCAGCATTCCGGTAAGCTGCATTCTATAAAGCTCCAAGTCCCTGGGGCCGATATGCCCAATACCTTGCAGAGGCTGGGAAAATTCAAATGCCAGCAAAGAAATCAAATAATTAGCCGCCAGCGAGCGGGCGTCAGTGCCCTCACGAATTGGAAAAATTCCCGGTAAAGCGGGTGACTCCAGCGGAATCATATTTTCAATAAATTCGCGGAACATCTCGACATACATATCAAAATTAATACCCAGACGGCGATAGATTACGCTGTCCCAAGGCGAATTTTCCAAAATAAAGTTGATTGCGTAGTTAAAGTCGTATAAAACTATATCCCTTGCTTCTTCCGTCAGATAAAATGTCTCCAATGTCCCGCCCATCAACGCGATCTCCATACGCATGACGTCGCGCATTGTCAGAAACGCCCTGTTGTCTATAAATATTACGCCGGTTTCCAGTGGGAAGTAATCGCCGTCTACACTTATTTCAGGACTCTCCGTAAAAAGTATGATTACGTATCCGAGGAAATCAATCCGTATGCTTCTGTCCTCGCCCTGCCATTCCACCGTGCCGCCGATGCCCTCGAATCCTTCCCGGACGCCGAATAAAAATTCAAGCTCCGGCAACTCTTCCGCATAAACAGGCGTAAAATTAGCCACAACCATTGTTAAAATCATCACCATGGCCATGGCTTTCTTAAATCCCCTTGCAAATTTTTGCAGTTTCACACTATCCCTCCTAAAATATGGGGACTATGTCCCCCGTCTTACACCCATTGTATTAGATTTTGTCCTGTGTGTCAAGTTCGTAAACGACCCTACCAGGGAAGGAAAATCGCCTTGTATTGTGAAGTTATCCGTGCCATAATGACCAATGAACGTGTAAGAAGCATAGTATTTAAACTCTGTGTTTAGGAGGGTAGCATCTATGGCTAAGAGGGAAGCTAATTTTGACTTATACATACATGGTTTATTAAAAGAATCGGGAATTGATGAGTATTACAATCGCGCTGTGCTTGGTGAAATTCCCCCTTCCGATGTGGAACTACAGGATATTTTGAGGAAAGCAAAAGACCTCCACGAGCATTTGCGCAATTACGGCAGCCTTGGCGAAGATGAAAAGCCTCTTGTTGTTTCGGCAATTCTGTTAGCATTGAGAGAGCAGAAGTATGGATTCAAGCTTGAAGATTTGACAGGTGACACGTTAGAAGGTGCTACGGACGGAGCCAAAATTTATGCGCGTCTTGAAAATAGCTTGCAACGAGCAAAAGTTAGACCAGAAGTAAATAAAGAACGAGTGCTTGACCAATTTGCACTGATAAAGAATAGACCTAAATTAATCGCTGTTCATAACACGCTTAAAAAGACACCACTTAAATTTTATGCCGAATATATAAATGAACATATTTATAAAGCGGTTGCCGCACTGTCTGTTGAAGATTATTTGGGGCGTTTTTACGGTGAATTTGTTTCATACTCTGGCGGTGATGGGCAATCTTTGGGCGTAGTTCTTACGCCAAATCATATTACAGGGCTTTGTTGCGACCTTGTTGACTTGAAAGCTGACGATGTAATATTTGACCCTTGTTGCGGAACAGGCAGTTTCTTGGTTGCGGGAATGGCCCGTATGCTTATACAAGCAAGTAATGCTTCGGAAAAAGAACGAATAAAGGAAAAACAGATTCATGGCATAGAAGACCGCGATGACATGTTCACCATAGCTACTACAAATATGATTTTGCGTGGAGACGGTAAAAGCAATCTCTTATGCGGAGATTTTTTTTCACAAGACCCATCTAAGATACAGTTGCATGGCGTTACTGTAGGCCTTATGAATCCCCCTTATTCTCAAGCAAAAGATAAAAGCACTGCCCATTTGTCGGAACTTTGCTTTATTAGGCATTTGCTCAATAGCGTTACTGAGGGGGGGCGTGTTGCGGTTATAGTACCTATCTCTACAATGATTGGAAAAACAAAAGAGGATAGAGCCATAAAAAAGGAATTGCTCAAAAGCCATACACTTGAAGGCGTTTTGAGCTTGAATAAAAATACTTTCTATCGCGTAGGTACAGTTCCTTGTATCGCAATTTTTATAGCGGGTAAAAAACACCCTAGGGATAAACTTGTAAAATTCATCAATTTTGAAGATGATGGTTTTGAGGTTAAAAAGCACCTCGGGCTAGTTGAAACCGAAAGAGCAAAAGACAGAAGAAGCTATATGCTTTCCTGCTGGCGTGGCGAGATAGAAGATGCACCAAGCAAATTTATGGTTCAAACGACTATTGAAGATACGGACGAGTGGATTCATTCATTTTATTATTACAATGATGAAATACCGGGCGAACAGGACTTTATGAAGTCGATTTCCGACTATCTTACATTTGAGTTTAGCATGGTGGCAAATGGCCGCAAGCACCTTTTTGAGGACGGTGGCGAAGATGCTTAATTTGAAAGACAGAGATTGGCATCCTTTTCCTCTTAATAGCATTTTCATTATAAGGCCGGGACAGAGGCTGACCAAGGTTGACATGAATAAAGGAAGCCGACCCTTTATTGGGGCTACTGATTCGAATAATGGGATTACGAATTTTGTTTCAAATACAAACGCCTCGCTGGACAAAGGCGTTTTAGGCGTTAATTACAACGGAAGTGTTGTTGAAACCTTTTACCACCCTTATGAGTGTATTTTTTCTGATGACGTAAAACGATTGCGATTAAGCGATGCACCAATATGTAGTCGTTATATCTATCTCTTTTTGAAAGTAGTAATAATGCAACAAAAAGCAAAATATGTCTATGGTTATAAGTTTAATGAACAACGTATGAACAAGCAATTAATTTTGCTTCCTGTTATAGATGTAGGCTCTGTTGAGCCTGTTCCAGATTGGCAATTTATGAATGACTATATTGCCGAGCGCGAGCAGCTTCAAGTAGCCAATTACTTTGCACGAGCCCAGAAAGTGCTTGCTGAAATCGGTGATGCCGGAAAGGTGCTTCCATTAAAGGATAAAAAGTGGAAGCCCTTTGCGCTATCGTCAACCTTCACATTGGAAACTGGCAAAGGAAAGGGCTTGAATCACTTGACTAAAACGCCGGACGGCATTAGCTACCTCGGCGCAACCAACAGAAACAATGCTGTGCTGTGTTATGTTAAGCCAGAGCCAAAGTTAGTACAGCAAGGCAATGGCATTGCTTTCATTCGTAACGGGGAGGGCTCTATTGGGTATTCCGTTTACAAATCAGAACCATTTATAGCATCATCAGACCTTACCATCGGATATAACGAAAAACTGAATCGTTATACAGGTCTGTTTATTTCAACCATAGCCGACACTGTTCGAGGGAAATACAATTTCAGTTACAAACGAAGTGAAAAGCGGCTGTCAAAAGAATATTTAAACCTGCCAATAAACGAATTTGGCGAACCTGATTGGGCATATATGGAGCAATATGCTAAGTCAATTACACAACAACAGTTGAAAAATTACATTTTATTTTTAAACCTAGGAATACCTCACACGCAACGGAACGCCTAATTCCTGTGCGATGCGGCGGCAGTTTTCAATACGCTTGGGGCTTAAGGTGTCCACCACCGTGAAAATAACGGACGTGTAAGCTTTTGCCGCTTTCGCGAATTCAAGCATTTCGTCATAGGAGGCCGCCCCGAAGCGCGGGCGCGTGATGCGGTCATATTCCTCTGCGTCGTCTGCGTTTAAGCTGATGGAGACTTCGTCCATCACGGCCAGCTTTGCGATATCAAATTCCGGATTTATTAATTGAACCAGCCCGTTGGTGTTTAACCTAACCGGGCTGGTTGATTTTTTCTTCATATATTGTGCTATTTCAATTACATCTTCTGCGCGCTCCATGGGCTCGCCGTATCCGCAGAATACAATCTCGTCGATTTCGGCTAAATCTGTGCGGCGGTCAAGGGCAACTTTGATTTCCTCCATGGAGGGCTCACGCTCCAGCCACAGGCTTTCCGCGTCACCCACGCTGTCCGTCAGGCCCCGTATACAAAATATACAGGCGCAGGGGCAATTGTTTGTAATATTTACATATAATTTTGAGCCCAGCCGGTAAAAAATCGTCATGTCAGAGTGATTACCAGTTGGAGGCTGTGTTATAAGCTTCTTGAACGGCGGCTTGATGGTCACGCTCATGGCTTACCGTGCCATTGTGTGTGCGCGAGCCCAAGAAATGCAGGCATACGTGGCCGTTCATGTTGTTCCCGGCGCGAGTCCAGCCGGCGTGAGGCATTCCGTTCAGGCTGGCGGCAAGAGTGCGTCCGTTTATAATCACAACCACGGGGCGTGGCGTCCAGCACCAGCGGCCGCCCCAAGCTTGCTTCATGATTGCGGTATCCTCGGCGGTAAGGGTCTCCACGTCGGCATGGTTCCCGTTGGAAAACGACGCTATTTGCCAGGTAAGCCCCGTGCGCACGTCTATGACCGTTGCCGGTGTGCCTATCGTCATTATATTGCGGGCTTGGCTCCATTCGATTAGCTCAACAGTGCCGAGCATTGCCGGAATGGAGAAGTCCGGCCAGGGCATAAGCCATTCTGCGTACATATATCCCGCGATGCCGCTGTACACAACTGCGAACCATTCGCCGCAGAGATAATCTACTACCTCAACGCGGCTTCCCGGTTGGGCCAGCGCAAGGCGCGGGTTAGTTGTGCAGGGTGTGGGGCGCAGATTAAGTGACGATGTTGTCATATATATTGCGGGAAGCTCGTTGTCGTTTAACAAAGTTCCTTCCACATCCAGCTCAAGCCCATAGACTGCCATTGGTGTCAGAAAAATCGCCAGCAACAGCCCCGATAAAAACAGTTTTATGCGCATGTTTCGCATATGTATCCCCTCACTTGATGCTTATTTAACAACTCATGAGGGCATTTTAATATTTCCTTAATAATTTGTCAACAATTTTTTTAAAAGTTTTTACGGAAACTTTAGATGTTTTGCAAATCGACATTTTCTTGGGTATACTTGTACCGCTGTATAGCAAACGTCTTTCAAATCCGTGGCTACTATCGCTCAAAACGCTGCCGACGCAGTCGCGGCATCGCTCTGCACCCACGGTTTTCAAGTGCGCTTGCTATAGTGTAGGGTGGCAACCCCGGCTAATCCTTCGAAAGAGGGTAAAGCCCTATGACGACCTTTGAGATAATAATGGCTGTGTTAGCGTTCATTACTCTTGTAGTGTTTATCATAGACGTCATGACAAAGAAATAGCCGCCCCTGCCCTGAACAAGTAGTGGATGGCTATTTTTCGCAGATAAAATTATTACGGATTAGCCGCTGCACCTTGTAGCTACAGCGGCGGGCTGGGCGAGTGCAACCAACGCTCGCTCAGTCCTTATTATGAACTCATTATACGCGAGTTATACTAATATGTAAATCAGAAATTAGGAATGATAGCTTATGACTGAGCCACAAGACTGCCGATACCTCTTGACCGCGCACAATGACAGCCTTGCCCAAACTACCGTCCGTCCGCGATTTTTCGTGCGCACCTATGGCTGTCAAATGAATGACAGAGACTCTGAGAAAATGACGGCACTTTTAAGCCGGCTGGGTTATGACGCCGCCGAGGGCCAAGATGATGCCGACTTTATTTTATATAACACATGCTGTGTGCGGGAAAGCGCGGAGGACAAGGTCTTCGGGCATTTGAGCCGCTTAAAGCGCGCAAAGGCGGATAAGCCCGGCCTGATGATAGGCGTCTGCGGATGCATGACCCAGCAGCCCGACATCGCGCAAAAATTTCAGGAGAAGCACCCGTATGTGAACTTGGTGTTTGGCACGAGTAACCGCCACCGTCTGCCGGAATTTCTTTGGCGGGCGATTCAGACGGGTAAGCCGGTAATCGACATAACCGAAAGCGACGAGCTTCCGGAAATCGAAGACATTCCCGTAACCACCCGGGATTTCCCCCACAAGGCCGGCGTGAACATAATGTACGGCTGCGATAATTTCTGTGCCTATTGCATAGTGCCCTATGTACGCGGGCGGGAGCGCAGCCGCCCGCCCGAGGATATTTTACGCGAAGCGGAATCTTTGGCCGACGACGGCGTAAAGGAAGTCATGCTTCTTGGGCAAAATGTAAACTCCTATGGTGGCGGAGTTGCTTTTCCGGAGCTGCTACGTCAGGTAAACGCCATATCCGGCCTCGAGCGCATTCGTTTTATGACCTCCCACCCGAAGGATTTTTCCGACGAGCTAATACTTGCGATTCGTGACCTGCCCAAGGTATGCAAGCATGTCCACCTTCCGCTACAATCCGGCAGCACTCGCGTCCTCGCGGATATGAACCGTATGTATTCCCAAGAGGATTATTTGGCATTGGCCGCACGCTTGCAGGCCGCTATCCCCGGAATCGCCATCACCACAGATATAATCGTAGGCTATCCCGGCGAAACAGAAGAGGACTTTCTGGCCACGCTGGATGTGGCCCGTCAAATACGATTTGCCGGAGCCTTTACCTTTATATATTCCAAACGCAGCGGAACCCCCGCCGCCGAGCGGGAAGATACCGTCCCCCGTAAGGAAATAAGCGAACGCTTCGACAGGCTGACCGCCACCCTCTATCCCATCATGGAGGAAATAAACCGCACCAAAATTGGCAAAGTCATAGATGTAATGGTGGAAGACTCCCAATCCGCAAAGGGCCGCGCCGACGACCACACTTTGGTTCATTTCACAGCCTGCAAGGAGTTAAAGCCCGGCGACATCGTGCCCGTGCGCATCAATGAGGCGAAGACATTCTATATAAGCGGCGACGCTATTGCCCCGCACCCAAGCAGTAGGAATTTTAGCCGGGCACGGGAATGTGAAAGCGCGTGATTAGATACGCCGGACGAGGGCTGGTGTCCCATCCGGCAAAAAAGCGGAGAGGACGCCCTAAGTTCTTGGGACGGAGGAGCGGGAATGCTCGCGCTAACGCTTGACATGCGATGATTGAGACTGCTCGGGGAGTGCCTGTGCAGGTCTTGTGCCAAGCCCAGCGGTGGCACTAGCCCTCGCCTGCCTCACTAATCGCACGACTTCGCTAGACGCACTCGCCATTCCCGCTCCTCCGTCCCAAGAACTTAGGGCGTCCTCTCCGCTTTTTTGCCGGATGGGACACCAGCCCTCGTCCGGCGTATCTAATCACGCGCCTTCACTAGTCGCGCTTTCACATTCCCGTGCCCGGCTAAAATTCCTACTGCTTGGGCACGGGGTAATACTTTAAGCTACAAAAATCCATCCCGGAAGCCAGTGTAAAAAGGTACGGACAAAGCCAACGCTGACGGGCAGCCCCGATAGAACCGGAAAGAATAGGATAAACAGGGCCAAAACCAGCCCGGCGTAGGCGAACAGCCAGCGTCTGTCCTTTACATAATTTTTGAAGAACCAAGCGATAATCAGCACCACAAAGGGTACGCTGGGGAAATAGTGATAGATAAACGTAAGCCGCGATACGGGAATCCAAGGCAGAAACTGTGAGGCATAGGCTACCAGCAGAAAAATAATAGTATGCCGCCTAAAATCCTTTTTGGAGATGCGACCGCGCACCAGCTGCCATATAACAAAACCCGTGGCAAAAATCCCAAACCACCACACGGCGGGGTTTCCGATACTGCTCATGGTCTGCCGGACGTAGGGCGAAACGACCGTATGATACTGCCAGAGCGGCCGCAGCATCAGCGGCCAGGACCACCATGGCGAGGTGAAGGGATGCTCGGCCACAAGCTCGGTATGATAGGTAAACATAGTAATCTGATTTTGCCAAATCGTATTGAATCCGCCTCCGCCGGAGGCCCGCACAAATGGAATATACGAAAGCATATAAATAACCAGCGGCAGCGCGATAAACAAACCGAAGCACGCAAAAAATGTGGCTTTGGCCTGATGCTTATCGCGCAAATAAAGCCTGTAAAGCGCGGGGAAAAACAACAGAGGCAAGCCCAGCGCACCGTAAACCCCCTGCCACTTGGACGCGATTGCCAAGCCTGTCATTGCGCCGCACAGAGCCAGTAATATCAGTGATTTCTTTAGGGAATTCTGCTCAACCCCCCGGACATATAGGTACATAAAGAAATACATCGCCAGCACAAAAAACGTCACATATGTATCAATGGTAGCCAGTCGCGTTTGAGAAAACAGCATAAAATCAAATGTAAAAATAAACGCCGCGAACAGCCCCATGTGATTCGAGCGTAAAATTTGCCGCGCAAAGGCGTACAACAGCGGAATCATAAAAATTCCAAAAAGCGTACCGGGAAGCCGCCACGCAAAGGGCGTCATTCCAAAAGCGCGAATACTCGCCGCCATAAAAACCTTACCCAGCGGCGGGTGTGTGTTTTCGAAAACGGTCAGGCCGTGCACAAATTCGTATCCGGCGCGGGGGTGGAAGATTTCATCAAAATAGGTGCTGTTCATAAAATCCCTGTGTTCCGGCACAAGATGCTGCTCGTCAAAGAGATTTTTCGCAAAGGCCGAAACATATCGAACCGGCAAAACCTCCCCGTCCGCGCCGCGAAAAGCAAATTCCTGCAAGCGCAGGCCCGCCGAGGCGTCAATGGCAAAATACCGCGCCGTAACATTCAGCGGAACAAATGTCCACGCGAAAACGCGGGCTTCGTCCACAGAATAAACCCTCATCCAGCTGCTTCCGTCATTGGAGGCGTACAAACGAAAGGGGATATTGTGCCGCGCTCCCATCAAAAACTGAAAACGGCTTATATCCGTAACCTCCCCAAGGTCGATGACGGCCATTTCGCCGCCAAGCCGCCCGGGCCTCTCCGTTTGGGCCTCCTCCACGGCTGCGGCTATCCAGGTGGTCTGCGGCGTGTGCATGTCGCCCAATCGCCAAAACGCCAAGACTCCGTAAACCGTTATTAGCACCCACAAAAATAGCCAGTCCCACTTTCCCATCTTGGGTACAGTCGCAGAGGCGGGTTCTTCAATTTTTTTCCGCTTCAACGGAGCGGCCGGCCTCGCCGAAGGCTTCTCAAGGGGCAGAACAGAGCCGTTTATCGCCTTTTCTTTCAGCTCAAGCACTAAAATCACTAAAAACGCCGCTGCCAATGCCACATTGGCCAAGGAAATAACCGGCGTGGATGCTGCGATAATGCTCAAATCAAACCCGCCGCGAAGCCAGCGCAGAATTTCCACGCAGTTGATAAAATATGTAACCGAAAAGGCCAAGTACAACGCGCCGACGCGCTTATCACGATTTTCCATGTAATAAATCAGCAAAAACAGCAGCCCCGGGAAAAGATACCGTTCATGCATTTTTACGGAAAACACAAAAATCAGCACAAAAAGCGCGGCTATAATCAAGTAAAAATACCGGCCTTTGTGCCGCATGGTATCCACATGCAGTGCGGCCAAGGCCCCCGCGATAATGGCCAACACAATCAACACGCCCCATATGGCGTAAGAAATCCCCAAAAATTGCGTGTCCAGCGATTGCCAGTTTCCGCCGAATAACGCCCACATATTAAAGGCGTTCACCGACGCGAAATTATACGAATCCATGCCGGCGATAAGTTGCGTAATCGTGGGCGCAATCCCGAAGGGCAAAGAAACCAACACCATCGCGGCGATTCCCCCAAGGATATACCCCGCCAAATTCCCCGCCGCTTTGCCCGCGAATTTATTTGCCCGCAGATAATCAAAGGCCGAGTACAAATAAACCGGCCCAAGAAACAGCGATTGCGGTTTGGTAAGAATCGCCACACCGAAAATAATATAGGCGGCCAGCAATTTCTTCTCGCGCAGAAAAAGCAAGGACACCAGCAACATCAGCACAAAAACCGATTCCACCTGCCCCCACACGCCGGAAATCAGAATAACCGCCGGGTTAAAAATCCAAGCGGCGGCAATAAAAAGCCCAAGACGCCCGCCCTTTGCCATGCGATATAAAACATATCCAATCCCAAGGTCGGCCAGCATCGCGGGCAAAAATGTAAAAAAATTAAACATAGGACTTAGAACCGGCCAGTCAAACCATGACCGCAACAGCCCAAGCCCGTATAGCACATACATATACACCGGGGGATAATCCGTAAACCCGCCACTTGTGTAAAACGCCCCAAACCCATACCGGTGCAGCTGAATCGCCCACAACTGAAAGGTTCGCACGTCGTTGTCAAAGGCGAAATCAATCTGAAACGCCAAAAGGCGGGCTAAAAAACCCGCCGCCAGCAGTAGCCATATAAATGAGCGTTTGCCACGCATTTGCGCGGTGACGTCTATAGCTTTTTCAATCCTTTTTCTATTCTGCACAAGGTCTCATCCTTGCCTAAAATTTCACATATTTCTGTTGCGCCGCAGGGGGTGGTGGGTTTTCCGGAAAGGGCCGTGCGAATCGGCCACAAAACCTGCCCCTTGGATAATCCGTTGGATTCGGCGGCGGATGTGATTGCCGCGCCCAGCCCATCGTGAGTCCAGTCCGCAAGGGGTTTTAGCGCGGTCAACGCCACTTCCAAGGCTTGCTTTGCGATTTCAGGATTTGTTTTCATTTTCTTATGGGTGTACAGCTCAATATCGTAATCCGGCAAAGCATCAATGAAATCCACCAACTCGCCGCAGTCCTTTGCAAAGGATACCCTCGGCTGGGTCAGCTTTGCCAAGTAGGCATAGTCCGTGCCGGGCTTTGCCACGGATGCTTGCAAATACGGCAATGCCATTTCTGCAAAAACTTCGGGCGGCAGGGCTTTTATATGCTCCGCGTTCATCCAAGTAAGCTTCTTCATGTCAAAAGTTGACGGCGATTTTGAAATGTTTTTCGGCTCGAAAATGTTTTCCAGCTCGGCCAATGTGAAAACCTCGCGATTGTCCGTTGGGCTCCAGCCCAGCAGAGCCGCGTAATTTATAATCGCCTCCGGCAGAAAGCCCATTTCCAATAATTGCGGAATAGATGCGTCCCCGTGCCGCTTGGAAATTTTGCGTCCCTCGGTATTCTGCAAAAGCGGCAAGTGTACGTACAGCGGAAGCTCCCATCCCAAAGCCTCGTACAGCAATTTGTACTTAGGCGTGGAGGTCAGATACTCGCTGCCACGTACAACATGAGTGATTTTCATGGCATGGTCGTCTACTACGTTTGCAAAATTATATGTGGGCATTCCGTCGGATTTTATTAAAATTTGGTCTTCCATCTCTTGATTGTCAATTGTAATCTCCCCAAAAACCTCGTCATGAAAGGTCGTTTTCCCATCGGGAATCAATTGACGTATTACATATGCCCCGCCGCTTTCCAGCTTCTGGCGGATTTCCGGCGCATCAAGCCCAAGGCAGTGCCTGTCGTATTTTTTCAAACCGCGCTCGTCGGCCAGCCCGTCCAACCGCTCTTTTTCGCAGAAGCAGTAATATGCCTTGCCTTTTTCCACAAGGCTTTGCGCATGAGGCAGGTAATCAGCCTTGCGCTGGCTTTGCACATATGGCCCAAAATCGCCGCCGATACCCGGCCCTTCATCAAAGGTAAGGCCCGTCAGTTTAAGCGTTTCATAAATCGCGTCCTCCGCGCTTTCCACATAGCGGCTTTGGTCTGTATCCTCGATGCGCAAAATAAAAACGCCCTTATTTTTTCTGGCGATTAAATACTCATACAATGCCGTGCGTAAATTCCCAATATGCATAAAACCCGTCGGGCTTGGCGCGTAACGTGTGCGTACCATAGATATTGCCTCTCTCTATAATAATATGGATATATTATAGCATAACGTATCAATGCTTGAAATTGAAAATTGCCACAAAGCCGCACTTGAAATAGTTTTCAGTTGTTTTGTATAATTATGCCATCAAAAAGGGCGGCAAGGGCAAGAGCGGAGGAATAACTTTGGTTGAATTTTGGGATATATTAGATAAAAACGGCAATGCAACAGGACGTGTTCACGAACGTGGCAATCCCATGAATAAAAACGAATACCATCTTGAAGTTTGTGTTTTTATTGAAAACGACAAAGGCGAATACCTTATATCACAAAGGTCGCCAAACAAGACGCTCCCAAATATCTGGGAATGTACGGGGGGAAATGCGGTTGCAGGCGATGATAGCTTAACTACGGCATTGAAAGAGGTAAAAGAAGAATTAGGCATTATCCTTGAGCCACAAAACGGAAGGATGATTCAACATCATTTGCCGTGTGGCAGTGTCGAATGTCACGGCTTGGTTGATGTTTGGTTATTTCGGCAAAATGTAGACATATCGACCATAATTCTTGCACCTGATGAAACCTGCAATGCAATGTGGGCAAGCCGTGATGAAATTAACCATATGATTGGCAAGGGAACATTCACAACAGGAAAACTATACACAGACATTAATGATTTCATTGAAAAAATTGAATTAAACTGATGAACACTTGGAAAATTTGTGCAGAACGTATCCATATTAGAGAATACGCTCGTTGGGGCGAAAGAGCCTTGCCGCGCAAGCACGAAAATTACAGTTGCGCAAGAAGTCTAATATTAAGGGCGTGGTATTATGAAAACACCGTGGTGTAATGTGCTTCTTACAGACTCTGGATTTTATTATGACAATGAATTGGACAAGCCATTGGATTTATTGATTAACCGTTTTGGGGCAATGCTACAAAAACCCTTTGCAAAAGCGACAGTTCTGTTTATCCCAACTGCCGCAATGCAAAATGAAGTGAAAGCAAATGCAATAATCAATCGCCTTAAAAATGAACTATTGACTATGGGCATATTGGAAGATAACATCACAATATATGATATTGACGGCTCTTTATCGGAAGAGGATGCCATAAAATTTGATGTAATTTATATAACAGGCGGGAATACACCATATCTTGCAAAACGTGTTCGCGAAGTTGGTTTTGAAAAAATAATAAAGAAAACGATTTTCGCCAATAAAATATATATAGGAATGAGCGCGGGAAGTATGCTGCTTACGCCTAATTTTAATGTAGATGATATAAACAATCCGCAGTTTACCGGCCTTGGCTTAATCAAAGCATATGTCACTGTGCATTGCGACAAAGGAACAAAAAACCGCTCTGATTTACCATTGCCTCATATTTCGCTTCAAGAAAACCAAGCAATAGAAGTGCATTGGGATGGTTATATGGTAATTGAGAGTAATTTGCAATATGTATGAGATGGAATACAAATGCTATAGCTTTATAGGATTTAATCTGTAAAAGGTGGAAATAACGCTGCTCCTTTGGCGGTTGGATTGTTAGTGAAACATAATTATATACTATAGTTATCTTTACTGTGTTACAATTTCGGGGCAAGTAAGTATTTATCCGAATGGAGGAACTGAGATGAGTGTGAAAATAATAGAGAGAACAGCTTTGCCTGATTTACTGTATGGTCTAATTTTTACCGATAAGGTTAGGGTATCAGAATCAAACGGCGTTGTTCAAGTTGAGCCTGTAAAAAATGATGTTGATTGTGCAATTGGCTTGCGCGGTATGTTTGCGGGTGACCCCAACATGACCGTTGATAAATTTTTAGAGCGTAAACGTGCTGACAAGGAGTTAGACATATGAAGCGGTATGTTTTAGACGCTAATGCGCTGATTGCCTTGTTGCAAGATGAATCGGGCGCAGAAAAGGTGTCTGACATTATTAATGCCGCTTACAAAGGCGAAGCAGAAATTATCATGCACAAAGCAAATTTGTTGGAAGTTTATTATGACGCTTATCGATATCGAGGCAAAGAACAAGCAGATTTAATGTTGGCGGAGGTTGAAAAATGCCCTATTCAAATCAATGCAGAAATAACAGACGAGATTTTTACAGAAGCCGGGCGATTAAAGGCAATGTATAAAATGTCTTTTGCGGATTCTTTTGCACTAGCACAAGCTAGTATTTTCAATGGCGCATTGCTGACTTCCGACCATCATGAATTTGATGTGATTGAAGGAAACGAATCCATTAATTTTGTTTGGATTAGGTGAAAGGGCGCACTTATGTACCACACGTAAGTGTGTTTTGCTTGCGTGGTTGCCACAATCCGCATAAATACAGGGTTTCCATACTATAAAATCTTGGTCTTTGTGGCTTTTGGTCTTTGTTTGGTCAAGATTTCATAGTATGGATTGCTGGAAGCAAGCACAAGTTACAAAGACTTGCTAAATGTCAATTGCATTTGCAATAGCTTCCATTGCGCGGGTCTTTGCATTGTTGAAAGCGTGGCTGTATACCCTTAATGTCGTGATGGCTGTGCTATGCCCCAAAGCCGCTTGGACTGTTACAATATCAACGCCGCTGTTAATTAAGATGCTGGCGTTAAAATGTCGAAACGCATGAGGCTTGATGTAGCGTATGCCGTTACGCTTGCAAAAACGCTGGAAGTAGTCGCGGGGCGCGGTTGTTGGTATTTGTTCACCGTTACAAGTTACAAAGAGCCTGTCCGTTTCTACCCATGAGCCGCCGCAAATATCCTTGTATCTTGTCTGCCACTCCCGCAAACTCCGTAATGTTTCCATTACATGAGCGGGCAATTTTAGACTTCTGCGGCTTGTTGCTGTTTTCGGCGTGTCCGTGTAGTATTCACGTTCTAAATAGCTGTAGTAATAGGCGCGGTTAATGGAAATCATGTCATTGTCAAAATCTATGTCTTTCCATTCAAGCCCTAACAACTCGCCTTTTCTCGCGCCCATGTACACTGCCAAAACGAAATACACATAAAACGGAAACTTCTCGTCATTTCCCTGTTTAAGCAGTTCTAATAGGTGCTTGACTTCTTCAACGCTGTAAATCTCATGGGTTAATTGCTCTTTTGGTCGCTCCTTTGGGAAATCAACGGTTGTACAGGGGTTGTAGGTTATGAGCCGTTTTTTTATGGCGTAATTCAATATGCCCGACACAAAACGTACATAGGTTTTAATTGTTCGCGGTGACATTCCCTCGTTTGATAGGGTCTGTACAAGTTTTTGAATGTTAAGCGGGGATATTTTGTCAATCCTTATATGCCCTATAACTGGATATATCCGCTTTACCAATTCACGGTATACACACATGGTTGTACGCTTTACGGTTATTTCCGCATAATCCTTTAACCACGCTTCCGCAAAAGTTTCAAACTTCGCCGCCGTTACGCTTTGCCCCTGCTTGCAACTTTCCTCAAACAAAACCGCTTGCCGTTGCAACTCTTTTTCGTTCCACTTTTCGCTTTTGGTGGGGTCGGGTTTATAGGTCGTTGACTTCACAACTTGCCTACCCGATACATCATACCCACAAGATACTTTTATGCGGAATGTTCCGCCCCGTTTGGTTATATTCGCCATTTTTCAAATCCTCCTACATAAGAAAATGGCGCATTTCCATTGTCTGTATTCTATCACAAAAACATGATGAACACAAGGAAAATGCGCCATTTTACAGGCTTTTATTAAGTTTTTTGGTCTATATTTTGGTCTTTACATCAACCACACTCATTAAAGTAATCTAATAATGCACGTTCCGAAACCATGTATTTATTACCGAATTTATGAAATTTGATAACGCCATCTATGCACATAAGGCGTACACGGTATTCGGTCAATCCGTCAATCAGCTTGGCGGCTTCTTTGAGTGTCAGTAGGCGTGGCTTTTTCGCTGTAGTATTCATAGTTGCGCTCCTTTCAAGTAAGCATAGAATTGAATAAATCAACCGCATTTGCGGTAGGTGCTGGATAGTTGATACTTGAATATGTGTTTTGCTTGATGGTTGATTGTTCTGGCACATAGTCCTTTGCTGTTTCGTCATATTTGACGGCGCATATTTCCGTATCTGTCATTTTTATAGTCAGCGAGATACGGCGCAGAAGTTGGTCGAAACGGTCAATATCCCTCTTGGTTTTCGGGATTTGCATTTTGTAAAACGCATACGGATTAAATGGGGTTGTGATGATGATTAAATCAGCCGCAAGCCCTTTGTCTTTGTACCTCGCGGGTAGCATTGTTTGAGCGTCAGGGCTAAAAGGGTCAAGGATTCTTAAAAAATCCTGATATGGTATAGCTTCGGGGCGTAACTCGTCTATAATGATTTTGTGTTGCCCCTCGTAGTTCTGAAACACATCACGACTTGAGCCGGACACAAAAAAGTCTTGACCGGATTTTTTTGCGTAAACCTTTGCAAGACTGGTTTTGCCTGTCCCAGAAAGCCCATATACCCAGATTACTTGTACTGACTTTCCCTGTTTTATCATTTCGTTGCGCCATGCTTCCGCAAGATTTTGCAAACGCTTTGAGTAAATATCCTCAATCTGTCGGCGGTGCCGTCCGTACTGTGAGCCTTTTAATCGGCTTTCAACTTCTTTCTTACTGATTGCACCAGAATACAAAGAATCGAGCAGACCGTTCACGGAATATTTTTGTACCGTTTCGACTTCTTTTGTAATTGCTTGTAATTCGGCAACATAGTCATAATTTGCGCGTACTTCGCTTGGGTCGTATTGATGTTTACTTCTTGCTTTGTCGGTTGCATGAACCAGATACGCATAACCATTCGCCGCATTGCCTTTCCACTTTTCAACATACTGTGGTTTATCATTCAGCAATTTTGCAATGCTGGTAACGTGTCGGGCATTTGGGAATGACAGCATTACATGAATATGCGGGGCTACTGGCTGGCCTTGTTCGTTTTTGCATTTATCATGCAGTATAACCGCATATTTTTCCGGCTTCACCTTGTTTTCTATTAGGTCGATAAAGTTGTCCATTGTTTTTGCCGGAAGATGAGCCATTTTCTGTGCGTACATCATATTATGGCCTTTGTTGGGTTTCTTTTTAGGCATATCGGTGTCAACTCCTTTATTGATTTATGAGCGTTTTTCGCTCATTTTGGCATTTTGGCATTTTTGATGCCGTGGGGATAACAAGCCCCCCACGGCATAAATACAGGGTTTGAAGATAATTTGGCATTGGCAAAGCCCCGCCTTAGCTTCGCACGGCGGGGCTTTGTAGAAAATTATTCTATTCTCTGTAATACGCTTTTAGTAGCTTGTGCAACTCGGCATACAATTTAATGCCGCCCATATTCGGAAATTGGGCATAGGTAACATTGTCGTGTATACCGTCCGTACTAGAAAACCAGCATTGCCCGGCATTGTAGGTTCGCTCCGGGAAGTCTTTGAGCATATCGCTGTCCCACATAAACCGCCCCTCTTTAACCTTTGGCTTGAATAAAACTCTGGTTGTCATTGCAGACTGGAGCATTCCGGGTAGTCCACCCTCGCCAACGCTGGCTTCCGCTATGCTGATAATTACATAACAGCCAGCACTAGCCCCCATTGTGACAATACGCTTAATCAAACCGTCAAATGTTTCAATGTTGTAGTCTGTGCTGTCTTTGGCTGTGCGTTTTGGCAGTATGCTCCGCAACGAAACGTATTCATCAATGAACAAGAATGAAGCGCGCATATCAGCGTCCCACCACTTTACAGCGTCCCCCGATTTTACGGATAAATCGTTAAGAATTTCTTGACGCTTAGTTATGGTTGCCGCAAAGTTTTTGATAGCGTCTAAAATTGGCGTAGCTTCTCCATTTTCGTCTAAAGTGTAAGTATGGGGAAGCTGGGATAACTCGGCTTTCTTCGGGTCGATAATCGTTACCAGCGAGCCAAACTTATCACGCCCAGCAAGTAAAACTTGAAGCAATAACGCTATGATGCCCGTTGTTTTTCCGCTCCGTGTTTTTCCAGCGATTAGCATTGAGCCGCTTGTGGTAAGGTCTATATATGTGCCTTTTTGCACAATTAGCTTTGTCGGCTCTTTTGGTCGCAATTCTTCTATTGAATCAATGACTAATACTTTTTGAATCATCACGTTTTCAATCGTAAATGATACCCACTTAAATGCTAGGTCAGCAGTAGTTTCTACTACTGCATATTGCCAGAATCCTTTTGTGTCCAAACAGGAACTTATGCTTGGCGATATATCTTGTAATTCTTTTGCGGTTTTGCATTTCGTTGTAATTGTGATGACAAATTTATGCAAACCCGATTTTTTGCATTTGATACTCGGTAGCAATTCGCCTTCTTTGAAATGTAGCGGATTACCATATGAGTAATCAAACAAGGCTCGTCTGACTATACAGCGTATTCTGCTTGAATCCGGCTGTAAGCAGTTTACGGCAATAGCGATAATAACTGTTGCTATGCCGATTATCAGCAGAAATACAAACGCCGAATCCAGCCATTGTACAGCAGTAACAAGCACGGCATTGATTATTGCAACACTTGTGTTTACTACTGAAATCAGATGCTTTATTCCGTAAGATATAGCGGATAACAGCAAAAGCACCCCGCCAAGCACAAAAATTCTTGTGCTTGACGGAGCGAACCGCAAAAACGGTGCGTCTTTTTTGTAAATCATAGCGTTTTAGTCGGCATTGCTTTAGTCGGTTGTTGCGCTGGCGGCGTGGGGGTCGTTGCTTTCGGCGTAATACGAGTGCTTGCATACTCGTATATACTGCCAATCGGCAATTCTTCGACTTCCCTTTTGTACGATTTTTCGTCAATAAAAGCGTACCTATCGCCGTTATCTTTCTTACCCTCAACGATACGTTTAAGGGTGCTGTAGGCGTTACCATCCTTCATGCCGGAGCCTATGACTAAATATTTCTCGTTCATGCTTAATCGTCCTTTCTGATTGTTTGAGTTTTGTTTCGTTTTGTATTGCCTGTCCATCCACAGCGAATACGGCCTATATCCGTTTTGATGGAATGTATGTTAAACGCTCGTCAGCGTATAAGTTCCTTGTTTGATACCGTAGAGGGTTTTACCCCTCTACGGCGCAAAGCTAATTTCTGTCTAATTTCTTGAAGTAGTTAGGATTTTCTTTTTGTTTTTCCGCAAATGTGTTGAGCCAAAGAAATAGTACGGAGTTGGCTTCACGTTCGGAATGTGTTTCGATTGCATTGATATTTTCACAATCGAAATTTTCGCAAATCGCCCTGTCAAAGAAACAACTTGCAGGGGTATCTACCGTCCATTCTGCCACTCGCGCAAATTGCAACGCATTGTCGAATAAAACGATGAATTGCGGGTCAAGGCATAAATCGCCATTCACATAATACGTTGTGCCGATTTCCAGCAGATTGTCATCTCGCCGTAGCGCGAACGCATTATTTACTTTGTGCTTCTTGTCCTCATGCTTGAGCCAGAAGTCAGGTTTTTCGTTCCCTATCATTTCGGGAACGAGTTGCTTCAACCCTTTGTAGATTCTTCTGAACAGCATTTCTTGCTTGATTTGTGGTTTTTTCATTCTTTACCTCCTTTCTTTTCGTTTTTGAAACCTCCGAAGCCCGGAGGGCTTATTATTTATAGCGTCCTCGTCAGCCGTATAATTTCCAGCGGCTTTCAACGACTACTAAACGCTTTTTGCTTTTAGGAGCCACCGAGAGCCGATAGGCTCCCGCTCCCTGTAACCGTCTTTTAGCAGTTTCCGACAGACGAAGTCTGTCAAGACTCTGAAAAAAAGTCACCGGGAGCCGACAGGCTCCAAACGGCAACAAAAAGCCACCGAAGCCGGAACGGCTTATGTATATCATAAAATATCAGAGCAGAACCCAAAAATTGAAAAATGCCATTAAGCCCTTTGTTTACAAGGTTTAATGGCATTTTTGATTTTTCATATATGAGCGTGTCTACTGCTATACATGAAAATTAAATTGACTTCATAGACAAGCTAATATACACTTGAATATACTGGAAATATTTGAGAGGGGATAAACGGGATGGCAAAAAAAAGGTATATAACAGGGGCTGGAGAACATTATGAGGAATATTACACAAAAAAGTTTTGGAAATGTTATCGAAAAGAATTTTTAGATATATTAAAACTTATTGAGAATCAGCAATTAAAAATTTTTATTTACATTTGCGAAAATGTAGAGCCTTTCACAAATAGGTTTATTGGAACCTATAAATCAATGTCAAAAAAAAATAATGTTTCACAGGCAACTATTTCAAGGATGATGAAAAAGTTGCAAGAAAAAAATTTCATTAGGAAAGTTCATAACGGGATTTGGATGGTAAATCCCAATGTTTTTATGTATGGACGTGATAGTGTTCGTGAGCTTCTTTCAGAAAAGTATTATTTTGGTGAAGGTAGCGAAGAGTTTTTTCAAAAGAGAGAAAATGAAAGACGAAACAGCGCGAGTCATAACAATAAAAAAGACCCTGCCCCGGTTAAGGAGTGAGGTCTTTGCGTGAGTAGTTTACAGCGTTGCTTAGCGCGCTATTTCTAAGGTCTCGCCTGCGGCGACTTCGTAAACACGAGTACCGATAGTAATTACCACTACGTTGTTGTTCACTGTCCACGCGATACCGTTCGTGGTGCCACGAGAGCCGTTAGTCAGCGTTCTGTTGGAGTTGCTAACAGCGCGACCGTTGGCGTTGGTGACGGTCATTGTCCACATTGAGCCACCGTTCGTTACCACGGCGGTGCCTGCTTGTGCAGTTGCGGTTTGAGCAGGAGCGGGTGCGGGTGTAGGAGCAGGGGTCGGAGCGGGCGTAGGTGCAGGGGTTGCGGCGGGAGCCACAACGGGGGCTTGAGCTTGAGGCTCGCTG
>WQSB01000028.1 GCA_009788085.1 Defluviitaleaceae bacterium | reverse complement strand
GGGGGAGCCGCAAACGGAGTTTATTTTGCGGACGGGCGGCTTTATGCTGCTGATTGCGTTCTTGGCGGGGTCGGCATCCATTGTGGCGGCGTACCTTTCGCCGCGTATCGCCGCCGGGGCCGCGCGGGATTTGCGCCGCGCATTATTCACCAAAGTCGAAAATTTCTCCCAAGCGGAGTTTGATAAATTCTCGTCGGCGTCGCTGATTACGCGCTGCACCAACGACGTAGCTCAAGTGCAAAATCTGGCCAATATTTTCGCACGGATGCTGCTTTACGCGCCGATTATGGCCATCGGCGGCATTACGATGGCCCTTACCCGCTCTGTCAGTATGGCATGGATTATTGTACTGGCGGTAATTGTTCTGCTCGGGCTGGTTATCCTGATAGTGTCAATTGTGATGCCAAAATTTAAAATCGTACAGGAAATGACCGACGGGCTAAATAAAGTCTCCCGGGAAATTCTGCACGGGCTGATGGTAATACGCGCCTTCGGCACCCAAAAGCACGAAAAGGCCCGCTTTGAAAAATCCAACGCCGACCTGCGGGATATCGGCCTGTTCATCGGCCGCGTAATGGCCGTGGTTGGCCCCGCAATCACCTTTATCATGGGCGGCACTCAAATTCTGGTAATTTGGGTGGGGGCGCACCATGTTGCCGACTCCGGATTGCCCATCGGAGACATGATGGCCTTTATGCAGTATGCGATGCAAGTAATCATCGCGTTTATGATGATTTCCATGGTTTTGGTAATGGTGCCCCGCGCACAGGTTTCCGCTGCGAGGATAGCCGAGGTGCTGGATACGGATTTCTCAATCAAGGACCCGGCTAAGCCGTTGAATTTCCCCGCCGGCGGTTCCGGCAAAGGCACGGTCGTTTTCGACAACGTGTCCTTCAACTATCCCGGCGCGGAGGCCAATGTGCTGGAAAACATCAGCTTCACGGCTTTGCCCGGCCAAACTACGGCTATTATCGGCGCGACGGGCTCGGGAAAATCCACGCTTGTTTTGCTTTTGCAGCGTTTTTACGATGTCAGTGAGGGGCGAATCACCGTTGACGGACTGGATATCCGCAATGTCATCCAATCCGACTTGCGCGGAAAAATCGGCTATGTGCCGCAGAAGGGCCAACTTCTTTCGGGCACGGTTGACTCAAATATCCGCTACGGAAGACCTGATATCAGGCCAGAAGATGTGACGAAAATCGCGGAGATTGCCCAAGCAATAGATTTCATCAACGAAAAAGAAGATAAATTTGAATCGGAAATCGCCCAGGGTGGCACGAACGTCTCCGGCGGACAGCGGCAACGGCTTTCCATTGCGCGTGCGCTTGCCAAAAATCCGGAAATCATCGTATTCGACGACAGCTTCTCCGCGCTGGATTTCCAAACCGACGCTAAGCTTCGCAAGGCCCTCAAGGAGCATATCAGCGACGCCACGGTAATCGTAATCGCCCAGCGCGTAGGCACGATTATCAACGCCGAGCAAATTCTCGTTTTGGACGAGGGCAAAATCGTCGGGCGCGGCACTCATGACGAATTGCTAAAAACCTGCCCCGCCTACCACGAAATCGCATCCAGTCAGGGGGTGGGAGTATGACGACGGTATATTTCATACGTCATGCCACGCCGGACAGAAGCTCCGGCAAGGCTGGCAACGATGCTATATTCCCCCTAAGTGAAAAGGGCCTGGCGGACGTGCCTCTGGTAACGGCGTTTTTGTCGGATAAAAAAATTGACGCAGTGTTGTCCAGCCCATTCAAGCGGTCATATGACACCGTGGCGGATTTCGCCCAAAAGGCCGGACTGGAAATTGAAGTAATCCACGACTTCCGCGAACGGGCGATTTCAGACGCTTGGCTGGAGAGTAGCCAGCTTCACAGCTTTGACCTAAATCAATGGGAGGATTTTTCATATAAACTTCCCGGCGGGGAAAATTTCACGGAGACTCAAGCGCGAAACATCGCCGCACTGGAGGATGTTCTTGCGAGATATAAGGGCAAAAATATCGCGGTGGGTACTCACGGTACGGCGTTGTCACTGATTATCAACCACTACGACCGTGATTTCGGTTACGATGCTTCTATGGAAATGTCAAAGATTATGCCGTGGGTGGCGAAGCTTATTTTCGACGGAACGCGCTGCATAGGCATAGAAACCGGGGTGGATTATGCCGGATAAAAAACAGGAAAGACGCCCGCAAGGCGGCGGGCTGGCTTTCGGACGGCGGATGGGCCCCGTGGAGAAAGCCAAGGATTTCAAAGGCTCGATGAAGCAATTGATTTCGTATCTTGGCGTGGAAAAAGTAATTATCGGGATTTCGTCGATTATCGCGGTCGCGGCCACGGTAATGGGCGTTCTCGCGCCTCGGGTTCTGGGCGGTGCTACGGACGAAATTTTCTCAGGGCTGATGCTCATGGGTCAGGGGCTTGGCGGAGTAAATTTCAACCGCGTGGGCATAATCATGCTGCAAATGATGGCTCTGCATGGCGTAAACATCATATTCAGCTACATTCAGGGCTATATTATGGCGGGGGTAAGTATGCGTATTACGTACCGCCTGCGCGACCAAATCAGCGAGAAAATCCATCGCCTGCCTCTGAAATACTTTGACAAAAACGCCCATGGCGACGTCCTATCCCGCATCACAAACGACGTGGACACCCTTTCGAACACGCTCAACTCCGGACTTTCCCAGCTTTTAATAAGCGTCACGGCAGTAATCGGCATTATTATCATGATGCTGACCATCAGCCCATGGCTAACTCTGGCCGCCATGACGATTTTGCCCCTTTCGGCGATTTCCATGGGCGTAATCGTAAAAAAATCCCAAAAGCATTTTAAGGCGCAACAGGAGCACTTGGGCAAATTAAACGGCCATATCGAGGAAATGTTTACCAGCCACGCAATCGTAAAATCCTTCAACGGCGAAAAAGCCTCCGTTGAAGCCTTTGATATTCACAACGAGAAGCTCTACCGCGCCGGATGGAAAGCCAATTTCCTGTCCGGCCTGATGATGCCCATTATCGGGTTTATCAGCAATCTGGGATACGTGGCAATCGTGGTAATTGGCGGGGCGTTGGCCGTTAGCGGACGCCTCACCATCGGCGGAATTCAGGCGTTTATCCAATACACGCGGCAATTCGGCCAGCCCGTGGCTCAGCTTGCCGGAGTGGCCACGCTGTTTCAGCAGACCGCCGCCGCCGCCGAGCGCGTGTTTAAATTTCTGGCCGAAGATGAGGAATCCCCAGAACACGATAGCCCCGTTGACCGCGAGCATGTGAAGGGGAGTGTAGTCTTTGACAAAGTGAATTTTGGATATGACCCGGACGTTCCCGTTATCCGTGACTTCACCGCCGAGGTCGCACCAGGACAGAAAATAGCCATCGTCGGGCACACCGGCGCGGGAAAGACCACCATTGTAAAACTTCTCATGCGTTTCTACGACGTGCAAGACGGCAAAATTTCCGTTGATGGTGACGATATCCGCCACTATACCCGGGACGGCTTGCGCTCTCATTTCGGTATGGTTTTGCAGGATACGTGGCTCTTTAACGGCTCCATCGCCGATAATATCCGCTACGGTAATTTAAGTGCCTCCGACGAGGACATGAAAAAAGCCGCCCAAGCGGCTCAGGCACATCATTTCATTCGCGCCTTACCCGACAGCTATCAGATGCTCATTAACGAGGAGGCCGATAATATCTCCGCCGGGCAGAAGCAGCTTCTCACCATTGCCCGCACAATTCTGGCAGACCCGGATATTCTCATTCTCGACGAGGCCACCTCCAATGTTGACACCCGCACCGAGGTTTTAATTCAACGCGCAATGGACAATCTTATGAAGGGGCGCACCAGCTTTGTTATCGCCCACAGGCTCTCAACCATTCGCAGTGCAGATTTAATCCTCGTCATGCGTGAGGGCGATATCGTAGAGCAGGGCACCCATGAAAACCTGCTTGCACAAAACGGTGTTTATACCAGGCTCTATAACAGCCAGTTTGATGTGGTGGACTGAAGGAGAACCTTATGAGCGAAAAAATCCTACAATTGGTTGAGACGCAGCCGCTTCAGGTGGTGCAGCTGCGCAAGGAACTGTCTGGCATGAATATAGTTGACATTGGCGAAATGTTCGAGGACTTGAGCAAGGAGCAGGCTATTCAGGTGTTCCGGCTGTTGCCGAAGGATATTGCAGCCAATGTTTTTGCGTATATCGAAACGGAAAAGCAACAGATTCTTGTAGAGGCCTTGACAGACAACGAGGTGGGCAAAATCATCGAGGGCCTGTTTGCTGACGATGCGGTGGATTTTATCGAGGAGATGCCTGCAAACGTGGTGAACCGTGTGCTTCGCAGTGTGAACTCGGAGAAACGGGCTACGATAAATCAGCTTTTGCAATATCCCGATGATTCCGTGGGGAGCATCATGACCACAGAGTATATGGCTTTGTGGGAGGATTTTAATATTATCGAAGCCTTTGCGCAGATTCGCAAAATGCGTGTTAAGGGGCTTCAAACATGTTATGTTGTGCGGCGGGACAAGCTTTTGGTGGGCAGCGTTTCCTTGAGAAAGCTTTTGCTGGCCAAGGAACACGAGCGCGTGGGGAATATCATGCGTCCGACGATAATCTCCGCCCAGACACTGGACGACCAGGAAAAAGCGGCACGGCTATTTCGCAAGTACGATTTGCTGTCCTTGCCCGTAGTTGACAAGGAAGGTCGCCTTGTGGGAATTATAACGGTGGACGACGCCGTTGACATCGTAGAAGAAGAAACAACGGAAGACTTCGAGAAAATGGCCGCGATTGTGCCGTCTGAAGACCCGTACATGAAGACGGGTGTATTTCGTCATGCTTTCAGACGGGTGGGCTGGCTTTTTATACTGATGCTGACCGCAATCCTTACGGAAATGATTATCACAGACATGGAGGAAGCTTTAGCGATTTTGCCCGCACTTGCGGCGTTTATGCCCATGCTTATGGACATGGGCGGAAATGTGGGCTCACAGACCTCTACGCTTATCATACGAAGCATGGCCTTGGATGAAATCAAGTTTGCGGATATTTATAAGGTGTGGTGGCGCGAAATCCGTATTGCTTTGCTTTGCGGACTGACATTAAGCGGAGTGAATGCCATGCGGGTGCTGATTTTCAACCCCGACCAGGTTTTGCTCACTCTCACGGTTACACTCACTTTGCTGGCCGTGATAACCATGTCAAAAAGTTTGGGCTGTCTGCTGCCGATGTTCGCAAAAAAATTGAATTTAGACCCCGCAGTACTGGCAACACCGATTATTAAAACTTTAGCGGACGTTGTAGCTTTAGTGCTTTATTTCGGAATTGCGGCAATTCTGCTTCCCGAATTGAGGTAACTTTTAACATGACTGCCCGGCAGCCGCGAAAGGAAACTTAGCATGGACAAAAATATCTTAAGCATTATAAATGAAGGCTTGCACGACGATTTACTGGTGCTTTTCGCCCATATGAACGCCGTGGACATAGCCGATGTGCTGGAACACGCGGAGACCGGCAAAGCCGTCGAGGCATTCCGGCTGTTGGACGACGCACTGGCCGCCGATGTATTTTCATATTTTTCTGTTGAGATACAGCAACTGATTGTAGATTCACTTACAGACACGGAAGTTACGGAAATCATGGAAGACCTTCCCATAGACGATATGGTGGACTTCATAGAAGATGTGCCGGACGACGTGGGCAAACGTGTTCTGGATAGTGTAAGCGCGGAAAAAAGCGAAATCGTAGACCGGATTCTGGACTATCCCGAGGACTCTGTGGGAAGTGTAATGACCACGGAAATTGTGGAGCTGACCCCGGAGCTGACGGTGCGGGAGGCCCTCAACTCCATCCGAGCCTCCGGTGTGGACAAGGAGACGATTTACACCTGCTATGTGGTGGGCTCTGACCGCAAGCTTATCGGCGTGGTGACGGCAGATATTTTGCTATACTCCCAGCTTAGCGAAAAAGTTGGAGACCTGATGGACACAAACGTAATTTACGCCGAGGCCGGGGACGACCGGGAAGAACTGGCAAATAAATTCAGCAAATATGACCTGATTGCCATACCCGTTGTAAGCCGAAGCGGCCAGCTTGTGGGCATCGTAACAATAGATGATATCCTACGTGTCATCACTGAGGAAGATACCGAGGATTTTGCGAGAATCGTGGGTGTCAACCCCTCCGACGCGCCCTATCTGAAAACGGGCGTATTTCGTCATGCCGGAAACCGCATTATCTGGCTATTGGTGCTGATGCTTGCCGCTACTATTGTCGGCGCGATTATCGAAACCTTTGAAGACGCCCTTACCGTTTTGCCCATTCTTATGGCCTTTGTTCCCATGCTTATGGGTGCGGGGGGTAACGCCGGGGCACAGTCCTCCACCATGGTTATCCGCGGCATGTCCTTAGGGGAAATCGACATCCCCGACGTTTTAAAGCTCGTCTGGCGTGAAACCCGCATCGCGATTATTTGCAGTGTGATTTTGGGTATTGCCAATTTTATACGGATTTTTCTTATGTATGACCAAAATCACACCCTTGCGTGGGTGGTATCGCTGAGTCTAACCGTCACACTGGTTGTGGCCAAGGCAATCGGTTGCACATTGCCTATTCTGGCAAAAGTCGCAAAGCTGGACCCCGCCGTCATGGCCGCTCCAATCATCACAACCATTGTGGACGCCACTGCAGTAATCGTATTCTTTGCCATCGCCCGCATGGCTTTTAACATTTAGATGGCAATTCACAAACAAGAGAAACAGCAGTATAATAGATAAAAAAGGAGGTTTTTATATGGATTGGTTAATTTCCATTTTGGTATCGCTGGTGATTGGAGCAATAATAGGTTGGATTGCCGGGATTATCATGGGTAGCGGCGGGTCTTTGTTGCGCAATATCGTCTGCGGTGTTCTGGGCAGCTTTGTCGGTGGCATAATCGGTGGATTGCTTCCCTTTGGAGGCGGATTTATTGTTAATTTCATTTTCGCCGTTATTGGTGCCTGCATTATTATTGCCCTTGCCCGTGCCTTAAAAATCGGAGGCAATTAGTGAGGCATGAGATAAATAATGCTGGATATTCTTTCTATGACTCCGGAGGAAATTTCCGGACTGATAATGGGTCATCCCGTTTACCGGGCACAGCAAATTTTCGAACACCTTCATAAGCGAAATACACAAGCATTTGCGGCAATGAAAAATTTGCCGCTTTCTTTGCGTTCTTTTTTAGAGGAAAATTGCTATATTTCCACAGTTACAACCGTGGAAAAGCATATGTCATCCGACTCCACTGTAAAATTTCTGTCCGCCACCCGGGACAATAATCTTATAGAGTCCGTGTTGATGTCCTATAGGCACGGCCACAGCGTATGTATATCCACCCAAGCGGGATGCCGCATGGGGTGCAAATTCTGTGCTTCGGGGGAAAACGGGCTGGCGCGGAACCTCACCGCCGGTGAATACTGCGCCCAAGTATACAACGTGGCAAACGAAACCGCGACCGGCAGCCGTCCGCGAAGCATCGTCCTGATGGGCTGCGGCGAACCGCTTGATAACTACTCCCCTACTTTGCGCTTCATTGAACTCATCACCCATTCCAGGGGAATGAACATCGGTCAGCGGCATGTTACAATTTCCACCTGCGGACTGGTGCCGGAAATTCTCAAGCTGGCGGAGGAAAAACTGCAAACTACCTTAGCCATATCACTACATGCCCCCGACGACACCACCCGGGAGGCCCTGATGCCCATAAACAAAACCTATCCGCTAAGGGAGCTAATCCCCGCCTGCCGCCATTACGCCGAAAAGNCCCGACGACGCCTGACATTCGAATACGCCCTTGCCAAAGGAATAAATTCCACTCCATCCCACGCCACCGCCCTCGCGAAGCTGCTAAAGGGCCTCCTGTGCCACGTGAATCTTATCCCCGTAAACAAAGCCCGTGGGGCATTCTCCCCCGCCCCCCGAAGTGAAATTTTGGCATTTGCCGCCATTTTGCAAGAGAATAATATAACATCAACCATCCGCCGAAGCCTAGGCGACGACGTAGCGGCGGCCTGCGGACAGCTTCGTTTTTTTTCGATACCTTCTGCTTGTAAAAAAACATAAGTTTATGTATTATTAATCTAAGATTTTGTCCGTATTATATATAGGGGATACTTAATGCACTCTACTCTCAATCAAAAGGTAGTAGCTATAGGGGCATCAACAGGCGGGGTAGACGCGCTGGAAAGGGTATTGAGCCAATTTCCCGCGTCTATGCCACCTATTGTATTGGCTGTGCATATGGCGAAGGGAATGACAAAGCTGCTTGCCAACCGTTTTGACGACCAGCTAAAGCTTACGGCTAAAGAGGCTGAAACGGGAGACCTTCTGGAGCGGGGGACAGTGCTAATCGCTCCGGCGGGGAAACATATGAAGGTAATAAACAAAAACGGGCGTCTTGCGGTAGAATGCTTTATTGGGCCAAAGGTGAATCATGTAATACCGTCCGTGGACATATTATTTGAATCGCTCGCCCCTCTGACGGGGAAAAACGCCGTGGGGGTAATACTAACGGGCATAGGCGCGGACGGCGCGAGGGGGCTTGTGGCCATGCGGGACAATGGTGCGGCAACCATCGGCCAGGACGAAAAGACCTGCGTAGTATACGGTATGCCAAAGGTTGCGAAGGATATGGGGGCGGTTCAACATGAGCTTCCCTTAGATTTGATAGCAGGCAAAATTTTATCATTGGTATAAACCAAGGGGGAATTTCATGAATGCAATTCTCAGTGCGGAAGACAAATCCAAAATCCTAGACGCTCTGCCAGGGATGGCCTTTCAATGTCTCTACGACCCGCCTAACTTTCCATTTATATATGCAAGCGAAGGCTGCGAAGCCCTTACAGGCTATACAGCAAACGAATTCGTAGCCAAAAACGGCATAAGATTAATGGACATCGTCCATTTTGCCGACGTCGAAAAGCTGAAAGCCCAACAAGAGGATACGTTGTCAATAGGCGCACCGCTGGAGTCCGCCTTTAACATTAAAGCCAAGGACGGCACACAAAAGTATGTTTTATTGCGCTCCCGTGTCAGCAAAACCAACGAGGTGGGAATGCCTCACATAATAGAAGGTCTTTTTACCGACATTACAAAGCAGATACGCATGGAATCCGCCCGTCAAAACAATCAAGACAGCACGGAATTCTGGGCAAAGATGGGGCATGGCGTACGGACTCCCATGAACGCGATATTGGGACTTACAGAGCTTGGTCTGCGCGGGGATATGCCCGAAACGGTTCGCGAGTACACGCAAACCATTAAAAAAGCGGGCGAGCATCTCATGTCCGTGTTTAATCACATAATGGATTACAAAAAGCTGTCCCAGGGCGAAATGGAAATCATACCGGAGGCCTACAGCCTGCTTTCTTTGGTAAACGACGTGACAAACATCACTTTGTCCCAAATGCAAAACACGGGGCTGGAATTTGTTATATATGTTGACAGCACTATCCCCAACGTGTTAATAGGCGACATGGCAAGAATACGCCAGATTTTATTAAACGTACTTTCCAATGCCATAAAATTCACCGACAAGGGCTACGTATCCCTGTCCATAGACGGAGCGGTTCAAAACGGCACAACCAGCCTTGTAATCACAATAGAAGATACAGGGCGCGGAATTAAGGAAGAAGACATAGGGCTGCTTTTTAAGGAATTCTCCCAGTTCGACGTAAAAAACATCGAAGGCGGCGGCGTGGGTCTGGTCATTGTAAAAAATCTGCTGGACTTAATGAGCGGCGAAATCGAAGTGTCCTCCATGTACGGAGTTGGCAGCGTGTTTACAATCACCATCCCTCAATACAACGACACCTCTTTAAAAGCCCCGGCCGTTAAGGTAAACAACGCGGAAGCCTTGAGCGTTCTGATTTTCGAAAGACGGAAAGCCAACAAGGCCTCTCTTGTGCGCACACTGAAAAATCTGGGCATCCAAAACGAAGCCGTCGCCACAACAGAGGATTTCCATGCCGCCATAACCGGCAACCAATACTCCTTCATATTCGCGGACAACACGCTGTACGAGCAATTTAAGCTCTCGTATCCGGATTATAAGCCTGCCTCTAAAATAGTATTAATGGCTGAATACGGCGAAACGGGCACCTTCAACGACACAATGGCCATTTTAAGCAAGCCGATTTTCTATCTGCCCGTAGTGGATATTTTGAACGAAACCAAAAGCCACAAATACACCCTGCGCGGCGGGGAAACAGCAAGATTCACCGCGCCGAAAGCGCGTGTATTGATAGTGGACGACATCGTATCGAACTTGATGGTAGCCTCAGGGCTTTTACAGCCCTATAAAATGCGCGTGGATTTGTGTGAAACCGGAATGAAAGCGGTAGAGATGGCAAAAAACAACCGCTACGATTTAATATTGATGGATTATCTGATGCCGGTAATGGACGGCATAGAATGCGCGCGTCTCATAAGAAGCAACGGATACACCAAGCCGATAGTAGCCCTTACAGCCAATACGGGGCATTCCTCCAAGGAGCTGTTCCGGCGAAACGGCTTTGACGACTTTTTGCCCAAGCCCATAGAAATGATGAAGCTGGCCTCGGTCATGGAAACATGGATACCCAAAGACAAGTGGGAAAAAGCCCCCGAGGCCGAGGCAATCACAGTCCCCAAGCCGGAATTTGAAATCCAGGGGATAGACGTTAAAAAAGGCATAGCCGGCACCGGTGGCAAATTGGACATCTATCTAAGGGTAATGAGCAAATACTTGGAGGATGGCCGCAGACTGTTGCACGAGCTTGGGGAATGCCTGGAAAACGGCAACATAAATCTCTACCGCATCCGCATACACGCCCTAAGCAGCCTGTCGGCAAGCATAGGTGCGGTAAAGATGGCCAAGGCGGCAAAAGGCTTGGAACTTGCGGTAGAAGAAGGTGACATAGAATTTATACAAAAAAGAAACCCCGAATTTTTGCGGGATTTTGAAATTTTACTGGAGAACATCCGTCCGATTGTTGCCAAGAAGGAGTATGACCAACCAATGAGCCTGGTAGAAAATAAAAAAAACCGGGTTCTGATAGTTGACGACACCGAGGCGTATCTGTTAATTTTAAACGACATTCTCAAAGACGAATATGAAACTATAATCGTCATGGATGGCGAGGATGGCTTGGAAACAGCTAGACTCACCTCCCCCGACATAATTCTCTTAGACATAGTAATGCTTGGCATGTCCGGTTACGATGTTTTGAAGGAGTTGAAGGCCGATAAGCAACTAAAATCCATACCGGTAATCCTGATATCGGGAAAAGCATCTGCCCAGTATGAGGAGAAGGGGTACTCACTCGGTGCGGCAAGCTACATCAGAAAACCGTTTAACAAAGAAGAAGTGCTGCAAAAAATAAAATCCATTCTAGGAGGAAACTAACATGCTCAACAACATGAAAATCAGAAGCAAAATGGTGCTTGGCTTTGCCGTTTTGATTGCGTTCCTTATCGCAGTCATGGTAGTAAGTGTTAGCCAACTAAGCTACATCCGGGATTACCTTACGGGTGTCAACGATTACCTTGCGGGGTACTCCAGTACAGCCTATACGACGGTGCTGGTGCTTGGCATCATCGCAATTGTGATTGGCATTGGCCTTGCCTTCCTTATCTCCGGCTCTATCAGTGGGCCAATTTCGCGGCTTGTCACGCTAGTTAAGGACGTGGCCAGCGGCAATCTCAACGTGAATATAGACCACTCGCTTGTGACCAAGGACGAGGTAGGTATGCTTACCGCAGACGTCTACCAGCTTATAGACACGGTAAAGAACATAAATATTGACATAACCAAGTTCAGCAAAGATATCGGAGAGCTGGGTGACCACGAAGCCAGGTTGGACTACAAAAAATACAAAGGCGCGTTCAGTGACCTGATGAAGGGCATCAACGAATCCCATGACGGCGCGGAAAAAGAAAGCTGGGTAATGATGGACGCCATTCAAAATATCGCCCAGGGTAAGTTTGATATCACACCCGAGCGTCTTCCGGGCAAGCGCGTAGTGGTCAATGAAAAGCTGGATATATTTTTGGACAATCTGCACAATGTAGTACAAGAAATTGACAATATGATAGACGCCGCATCAGTCAAGGGCAACCTGCATTTCCACATTGACACAAAGGGCTTTGAGGGCGGCTGGCTTAGAATTTTGGACGGCTTAAACCGTATCGCCGAAGCCGTTGACGCTCCCATTGCGGAAATAAGGGACGTAATGGCCAGCATAGTAAAAGGAAAATTTGATAAAAAAGTAAACGGCGACTATACCGGGGACTTCCTGCAAATTAAAAATGCGGTAAACAACACAATCAACTTCTTAGAAGGTTATGTATCCGAAATTTCTAAAATTTTGGGCGAATTCGCCGACGGAGACCTGACCCACACTATCAACCGCGAATACATCGGCGAATTTACACAAATCAAGGATTCCATTAACAATATCTCCAAAGTGTTGCACAAGGCTATTTCGGAAATTTCTATGGCTTCCAAGTATGTTCTTGAGGGCGCGAATAAAATCACAACCAACGCCATGGAACTGGCCGACGGTTCATCCACTCAAGCCGCGTCTCTGGAAGAGCTGCACACCTCCGTAGAGCTTATCAATAAGCAGACCAAAAAATTCTCCGACAACGCGCAAGAGGCCAACACCCTTTCTAATACATCCACAACCAATGCCCAAGCCGGCAATGACGCCATGAAGCAAATGCTTGACGCCATGCTCAAAATCAAAGAATCCTCCAACAATATCTCCAGAATCATTAAGGTTATACAGGATATCGCTTTCCAAACCAACCTGTTGGCTCTTAACGCCGCCGTTGAGGCCGCCCGCGCGGGCGAACACGGCCGGGGCTTCGCGGTTGTGGCCGAGGAAGTGCGCTCTTTGGCCGCCAGAAGCCAAGACGCCGCCAGCGAAACCACCACCCTTATTCAAGACTCTATCGTCCGTGTGGAATCCGGTGCGTCTATCGCCGAAACCACATCCGGGTCGCTGGATACCATCGTTTCAAACGCTCACGATGTTCTTGAGCTCATCAATAATATTACCAACGCAGCCACGGCTCAGGCGGAAATGGTTTCCCAAATCAGCACAACTTTGCTGCACACAGCCACTACCGTTCAAAACAACTCCAAATTTGCCCATGAAGCGGCCGCCACTGCCGAAGAGCTGAATTCGCAGTCCGAAATGCTTCAACAATTGGTAGCCTACTTTAAACTGTAGGGAGTTGTTTTTGAATGAGCCCCAAAATCATTCAAGCTAAAGATGTAGCGGCACAAATACGCGAAGTGGAGGAAATGAATGAATTGTTTCTTTCCGCTTCGCCGCTTTTGATGAACATTTGGGGCAAGGACTACAATTGTATTTCCGTAAGCCAGCAAGCTGTAAAAATGTTTGGCCTTTCCAACGCGGAGGAGTATGGCGAAAGATTCTTTGAGCTGTCACCGAAGCTTCAGCCATGCGGCACGTTTTCGGAGGTAAAGGCCAAAAACTACATAGACCAAGGATTTGCCGAGGGCTCGGTAAACTTTGAATGGGTGCATCAGACCCTTGACGGTGACCCCTTTCCGGCGGAGGTTGAATTAGTACGCCTTGTTCGCGGGGGTGAGCAGTGGCTTCTGGCATACGTGATGGATATGCGTCCTGTTAAGGCGGCGTTGCTAATGGATAACGAGCTAAAGCGCGAGATGGAAATAACCGAGGATGTCAAAGCCATTCTTAACGCCGCGCCCATTGCCATCACCATGTACGACGAAAACCATAAGCTCGTCGGTTGTAATCCGGCCCTTGCTGACATGTTCGGTTATGACGACAGGGTGGAATTCATAGAGGACTTTGAAGGGAAGATTGCCAGCGACTTTTCGCCGGAATTTCAGCCCTGCGGCACAAGGTCTACAGACAAACTGACCCAGATTATACAAGAAGCGGTTGAGTTTGGTCATGTGAGCTTTGAGTGGGTGCATCGTGACCGCAAGGGCGAGGAGTTTCCATCGAAAATAACCGTCGTGCGTCTGGATATCAGGGAGTCACATTTGCTGGTGGTGTATCAAATCGACCTGCGCGATATCCGGGCCGCTCAGGAAAAAGAGTCCGAAGTCTACGAGCTTAACCAGGTTATACTGGATTCCTCGCCGTATGTAATAGGATTGTGGGATGATAAGGGCAATGTCATATCCGTCAACGACCAAGCACGGGAATTCTTTGGCATTGACGACCCCATGGAGGTGGGTAGGCGGCTTTATGATTTTTCACCGGCTCTGCAGCCCTGCGGAACGCCCACCCCCAAGCTGGCTGAGTTCTGGGCAAAAAAAGCCTACGCAGAGGGTTATGCCCATTTCGAATGGATGCACAAAACACCGGAGGGTGGCCCATTGCCCGTTGACTGCATCTACAAGGCCTTTACGCACAAGGGCAAACAAATGATGCTAAGCTTCACCCGGGATTTACGCGAAATTAAAGCCGCCCAGGCCAAAGAGCGGGAGGTCAACGAGCGGGCCAAGTTTATGCTGGACGTGGCTCCGCTGATTATTCAGTATTGGGACAGAGAATTCAAACCCATCGACTGTAATCAGATGACCTTGGTTTTTTATGGCTTTAGGGACAAAAATGAATACTTCGAAAAATTTAGAGATGCCTTACCCGACCTTCAGCCTGACGGAACACCCTCTTGGGAAAAATGGACTTTTTTTTTGAAGGATATCTACGAAAAGGGCTTTAACCGTATAGAATTTATGGAAACCAACCTAAACGGCGAGCCCACATTTTTTGAAGTCTTGGGTATGCGAATAAAGTACAATGGCGAAATCGTGATACTAACCTACTCCACCGACATAACCAGCGTTAAAAAAATGGAAATGGAACGCCGCCGTCTGCTGGTGGTCGAGGAGAGCAGCAAGGCAAAAAGCCTCTTCCTGGCCAGAATAAGCCACGAAATCCGCACGCCCATTACGGCGGTTTTAGGCATTTCGGACATTCATCTGCAAAATCCGGACCTCTCCTCGGACATGGTTGCGGCTTTTTACAAAATACAAAATTCCTCAAATCTGCTGTTGGGTATTATCAATGATATCTTGGACCTTTCCCGTATAGAAGCCGGAAAAATGACCGTTTTAAATGAAAGCTATTCCATTGAAAGCCTTGTAAACGATACCGTTCACCTGCATCTGATACGCTTTGAAAACACAAATATCACATTTGAAATTTCCGTAGACGAAAACCTGCCCGATTTTTTATGGGGCGACGTCATACGCATCCAGCAGATTATTAACAATCTGCTGTCAAACGCCTTGAAGTATACGGATTCCGGCAAGGTAAGCATGACCCTGCGCCGTCTGTTTGACGGCAACGGTGACATTCTGCTGCAAATTGTAATCAGCGACACCGGCATGGGTATGACCCAGGAGCAGGTTGACAATATTTACGATGCATACTCGCGCTTCCACGAGGACGTTGACCGCTATATCGGCGGAACAGGGCTGGGAATGCCCATTGTTCACAGCCTGGTTCAGCTTATGGACGCAAAAATTGATATAAGCAGCACCGTAAATAAGGGCACAACCGTTACCGTCACCATTCCACAAAAGGCTGATTCCGACAAAGTGCTGGGCAAGGACGCTGCTTCGCGCTTGGAAAAGTTTGAATCCTACACCCCCGCAAATCAGTTTTCGTTTATGACGGAAAGTATGCCCTATGGAAAAGTACTGGTGGTAGACGATGTCCCGACCAATTTGTATGTAATCAAGGGACTTTTGGGCTTTTACGACCTTACCGTAGAAACCTGCGTCGACGGATATGAGGCCATCGTCAAAATCTCCAAGGGGTATGATTACGACATTATTTTTATGGACCATATGATGCCCGGCATCAACGGCATTGAGACCATGCGGAGAATTCGCAGAATGGGTTATAAAAATCCCATAGTCGCGCTTACGGCCAACGCCATGATTGGCCAGGAGGAGGTCTTTATAAAACACGGGTTTGACGATTTTATTTCAAAGCCCATTCAAACCAAACGGCTTAATGCCATTTTGATAAAGCATATAAAGGACAAGCAGTCACCGGAGACGCTGAAAGCGGTAGCCTTGGAGAATAAGACAAGGCCGACCGTAAGCGGGGCCCGAAATATTGAAAATTTTCAAACGAACGCTTCCGTTCAAAATAAATTAAGGGCGGATTTCTCAAAAAACCAAAGGCATTCCGTGAGAGATATCATCCAAGCCTTGGAGAGCGGCGATACCAACAGTGCGCATCGCTTGACTCATACCCTAAAAGGCTTGGCCGCATTGATTCAAGAGCACACCTTATCCGAAGTGGCTGAACAGGCGGAAAATTGCATTGAAAACGGGGAACGGCTTTCCGATGAGTTACTGACGTTATTGCAGAACGAGCTGGACCGCGTCCTTGAAAACCGGTCTTCCGGGGGCGAGGTCATATCCGTGCCCGGTAATTTTAAGCCCGGCTCCCATGGGGCGAATATCAACGCGGCTCTTAACGAGCTGGATAAACTGAAGCCCTTGCTGGACCTCCGCAAGGCCGAATCCATTTCCGCAATAAATGAATTAAAAAAAGTACCCGAAGCAGCTATTCTGGTGAGACAGGTGGAGAAATTCGAATTCGCCAACGCCGCCAAAAGCCTGGGTATCTTAAGGGATATTTTGGAGGAACATCATATCACAACTCAAAAACTTAATTGACTATGCGATGCAAGCCTTACCAATACCAATAAAAGCACACCATTATCCGATTTGTGATAAATCAGCAAAAAATCGGGCGTGATGTGACATTCCCGGAATCCTTCCCAATTTCCTGACAATGCATGGTCACGATGCTTTGGGGGTAAAGGTTCATCATTAGCAAGCATAGTAATTATTTTTTCGGCTAATCTGACATCCTTGCCTTGTTTTTTTGATTGTTTAAGCTCTTTTCTAAATTTAGATGTACTCCTTACGCGACGCAGCGTGTTTTCAATCATCATCCGATTCTTCCCCCAAGCAGTCTGCAAAAAGCTCTTTTACGTTGTTGTATGTTTTTGCTGTTGGGTCGTTTATTAAGTGGATTGCCTCTTTTAGTGCCTCCATAGATTCATCATCTGTATAGGGTGCGCCTTTCAGTTCAAACGGAAAGCCGCCAACATGACAAGCATGTTTTATGAATACAGAAACGGCCTCGGGCAGGGTTAGCCCATGATAATTAAACACTCTTTCCGCTTCCGCTTTTACCTCGGGAAGCATACGCACATTAATATTTGCGGTTTTAGGGTTATTTGCTATTTTAGGCATATAATCCACCTCCAAGGCTATTTTACTAAACAAATGTTGCACTTGCAACATAATAGTTTATTCTTGTTTCTGTCGAGTTCCTTTTCAGGAACTACCTTCATACTATAAGTGCTAGCAGTTTTGCTTTATCTCAAAAATTTCACTATATCCGTGCCAGCCTCCGCGCCCTCGTATACGGCTTTGGCAATCTGCTTCAGCCCGGCGACGCAGTCCCCGGCCGCCCACAGCCCCGGCACCGTGGTTCTCATGCTTTTGTCAACCAGCACCGAACCCTGTGAATCAAGTGCCGCGCCTATTTTTCTGGCAAGGTCCGTTCCGCCGGCTATACCCACTGCCACAAATAGACCCGAAATTGAAAGCTCTTCTTCGGAGTTCTTGCCCGTTTCAAGGGTTACTCCTTGAAGGGCAATTTTTTGGACAAAGGTTTTTAAGCCCGATGAGCCCGCCGCCCCGGGGGCAGTCCCAACTCTAGCAGGCCCGCCGAAAATTTTTACTATTTTCTCCTTACGAACGATTACGGCCTCCGGGAAGTCCGCTTCCGGCTCTTCCTCATCGGTAAGCAGCGTCACAGACGCCGCCAGAGACAGCAAATCCTCCGCCTCGTGCAGCGCGTACTGGCCGTTTCCCAACACCGCAACATTTTTTCCGCGATAAAAAAAACCGTCGCATATGGCGCAATAGCTCACCCCCCGGCCCTCGTACTCCGACAGTCCGGGGATTTTTGGTGTCACGCGGTTCGCACCCGTCGCCAAGACAACCGCTTTCGCCCGATATTCCGCGCTGGTGGTTTTTACATTAAAACCATTCTCGGTTAAATCTCCGTCTTCGCATTCAAATGTCATAAGCCCAACCACTTCCTCGTTTATGACTTCCGCGCCCGCTTTCCGGGCTTGCTCCAGCCCTGTTGCAACCAGCGCGGCCCCCCCTATTTCCAAATGGCCGTAAAAATTATCCACACGCTCCGCTTTCCCCAACGCGCCCGCGTCCTTACATATAATTATAGTTTTAAATCCCGCCCGGGCGGTATACATAGCTGCCGTTACCCCCGCCGGCCCCCCGCCGATGATTAGTACGTCTGTTGACATTTTAGAGTTCCTTTCCGTGTTTGGAATCATCTTATCACAAAAACGTGATATAATTACCATAAAGAATAACATGAGAGGAAAATTAACAATGAAGCTTGGAATAGTCGGCCTGCCAAACGCCGGAAAAAGTACACTTTACAACGCGATTATGCAAACGGGGGCGGAGGCGTCGAATTATCCCTTTAGCACGGTAAGCCCAAATGTGGGGCGGGTGCCGGTGCCGGACGAGCGTCTGGGGAGGCTGAATGAAATTTACAAGGCTAAGGCCGTGACGCCAACGGCGATTGAAATGGTGGATATCGCGGGGCTTGTAAAAGGCGCGAGCCGTGGCGAGGGGCTGGGGAATCAGTTCCTGTCGTTTATCCGGGAGGTTGACGCGCTGGTTCACGTTGTCCGTTGCTTTGAGGACGAAAACGTAACTCACGTATACGATAGTATTGACCCAGTGAGGGATATCGAAACCATAAATTTAGAGCTGGTCTTCGCGGACTTGGAAATGATAGAACGCCGCTTGCTTAAGGTAGAAAAAACAGCCAGAACGGACAAGTCCTACCGGCGCGAGGAGGAAATTCTGACACGTTTAAAAGCAACCCTTGAGGAAGGGCAAGCCGCCCGAAGCCTCACCTGGGACGATGCCGAGGACCTTAAGCTAGTAGAAAGCCTGACATTAATTACACAAAAGCCCATGCTCTACGCGGCCAACGTAAGCGAAAATGACTTAACCAACCCCAGCGCGCAGCTGCAAGCCCTGAAAAGCTTCGCGGAATCGGATAACTCAAGTCTGTACATTTCCTGCGCCAAGCTTGAGGCCGAAATAGCGTCCTTGGAGCCCGAGGAAAAGGAAATGTTTCTTGAAGACATGGGCATAAAGGAAAACGGCCTGACCAGACTAATCTCCGCAGGGTATGAGTTACTTGGCCTAATCAGCTTCCTGACCGCGGGGCCAAAGGAAGTACGCGCGTGGACGGTTCGCCGCGGCTCAAAAGCCCCTCAGGCCGCCGGGAAAATCCACAGCGACCTAGAGCGCGGTTTTATCCGGGCCGAGGTAGTGGCCTTTGACGACCTCATGGCTGCGGGAACCTATGCCATCGCCAAGGAAAGGGGTCTCGTTCGCATTGAGGGCAAGGAATATGTAGTCCAGGACGGCGACGTGATTTTAGTACGCTTCAATGTGTAAGCCGATTTCTGCCACCACCGTCAGGCGGCATGGATTAAAAATTGTAAATGCGCACGACAATATCCCCATCCGCGTGGCAATATACGAGCCGGACGCCGTTCCTATTGGCGTGCTGCAAATCGTTCATGGTTTTGGCGAGGGAATCGGGCACTACAATGATGTGACGGAATTTTTCACGGGCCATGGTTATGCATGTGTAATGCATGACCAGCGCGGCTTTGGTGAAATGCCGGGGATGACCCCAGAGCAAAGGAAATCTGCGCAGGGCATAGCCCCAAGCTTCGGCCACTTTTTGCACGACATAAAAACCCTTCGCGGCGAAATTGGGCGATGGTATCCCGGCCTACCCATTGTTCTGTTCGGTCACAGCATGGGCGGAAACATCGTGGCAAACTACCTACTTAAGTTTCCGGACATATACCGGTGCGTCTATAAAAAGGCAATAATCGAAGCCCCGTGGCTGCGTCTTTATAAACCGATGCCCAAAGTCGCCGTCGCCTTTGCGAGGGTTATAGGAAAATTAAGCAGCAAGGCCGCCGTAACAGCAAAGCTAAGCACAAGCTATATAACCCGCGATAAGGAGAAGCTCGACTCCCTGTTAAACAGCGGATTTTATCACAGCCGGATATCTCTCCAGCTTTTTGCGGAAATTACCGCCGCCGGGGAGTACGCCATCAAAAACGTAGCGCGAATCACCACGCCCACGCTGCTGCTTTCCCCCGGCGGCGACAGAATCGTCTGCCCAAAGGCCATCCGCGAATTTGCCGTCAATGCCGGAGACAATTTCCACTGCGTCGAATACCCCGACGGCTACCACTGCCTGCATTCCGATACACTAAGCGGGGAAGTCCTAAACACAATGCTGGAGTTTTGCGAAGCTGGTTAAGGGCTAACCCGCGCCCAAACAGTAGGAGCTTCTGCCGGGCTCGGTCTGTTACCACCATCTGCCGTTTCTTCTAAGCTCGGCCAATCTATCATCCCTTATTGCCTGGATTCTTCTGTCCAGCTCGTGGGTTTTTGTGCTTTTTGGTACTTCCAAACCGCTTACCCGTGAAAGGGTGCCTGCCATCAGCTGCATTGCAGGGTCCGCGCATATCGCCATCAAGGCCGATTGCTCAATATCCTTAAACATATTATTCAACTTATCCGGGTCTAATCTAAGGTCTCCGTCCACAATCAGTACAGACAAGCCCTGATAGATTTTAAAGTACATCTCTTTAAACCGCCAAACCCGGATGTGCCTATATATCGCGATTATTTCAAAAACAAGAATACTGAGTGTAAAAAGCACCGGCAAAAACAAGTCTATACCAATAAATCCCAGATAAGCCATTCCAATCAGGCCAAAAGCCCACACCGGCACCAGCATTATAGCCAGAAAAAGCTCCAAGCTGCCATACTGCAAGCATTTGCGCCTATACAGATGGAACATTCTATAGTATGTATCCATCCGGCTTTGGGCTTCTTCGCAAATATCCTCCGCCGCGTGAAGCTTTGAAGCCCGCTCCTCGTCCCGCAGGTTGTCCTTTACATACTTGACGCTGTCAATTTCGGGGGTTGTCATAATAAAATGCTTTTCCAGATTTTTAAACCTGCGGCGATAGTTGTCGATACCTTCTTCACATTCGGTGTCGGCACACATTGCGTGGCGTGAGCCAATCAATGAAGCGATTAGCGGAGGGATAAGCTTTTTCCCGTTTAGCTTGATTTTTTGCCTCACCACCAACGCCATCTCGCCAAAGGCCACCAAGGCGGCACCGGTTGTGAAAAGTATTACCGCTTCTGTTATTGCCCCGGCACTGACTAAGCTGCCCGCACCGGCTATAAACGGAATCAGCAAAAGCAGCCACAAGACCTCGAACCAATAAAATTTGAGGCTACGCCTATGCACTTTCCAAAACTCATCTGTGTATTTCTGGATTTGCTCATTCTTTTCGTGCAGCAGAGTCACCGTGCCCTCGTTTAATTCAGTTGGTTCAAGTGCCAGAACCTCCTCAACAAAAGTCACCAGCCTCATTTTTGCGGCGGCAGAAAGATAGTGAACCCTGGCCCTCCATTTGAAACGCTTCATTTTTTTGCTTATTTTCTTTTTACGCAGATACCTTTCGAAAACCACAGGGTTTTTCTGGGCTAAAGCGGAGGTCGAGTCCAGGATTCCATGAGTTTCTGTGTAGCTGGCCCAAATCAGCCGCCGCAACGCTTTTATTATCGCCCACTCGTCCTCTATAGTATTGCTGTCCTTATACCCCTGCCTGTGTGGTATGTCCGTATTCCAAACCGGCCCGACATTTACTTTGTTTACAAAAACAAATTCTTTTACGGGCTTTACGCCAAAAGTGCTGCGATTGTATTCCGCCATGGCCCTTTCATATCGTATCTCTTCGTCACGTTTTTGTCTTTTCCAGTCCATGAAATGTCCCCAAATCGCCTTTTTAACAAACAATTCGTCGTCATTGGAAAGGAAACGGGTTTCGATTGCTGTAACGGATTTTCTCAACGCATCCAGAGGCCCATCCTTTTTAGCTTTTTTAATTTTACTCTCAACCGCGTCCGCCAGTTGCGTCAACAACTGTGCCGACCTGTTTTCGTGGGTGCTCAGCTTCCAAATTAAAATTGACACGGGTATCAAAATAAGAAAACCAAGAGCCGCTAAAGGGTAAACCTCAAGCAAACCCAAGGGCATTATAACCGCAAAAAACCAGCCAATTACACTAATGAGCAGCAATGTCCGTCTTTTCCTTTTATGAAAACCCGCGCGCTTCCTATACAGTGATATTTGTTCTTGCTTCAAGTCCAGCCAAGCTTGTTTGTCCATGCCTACTCCCTTTCTTCATTATAGTATTTTTCCGCTAATCTGCTGGCCTCGTCGGCCTTGTCGCCTAATGTTTCGAAGCCTTTTCTTAGAAGCTCGTCGGCCTTGTCATCCTCTTCTTTTTGCCTGTCCTTTACTCTGCCTCTCCACATACAAACCGCAACTATTAGGGCAATCGTTGAAATCACCAATATCCCTATCAAAATTTCATTGGGGTACGGCAAAACATCTCCGGGGAAAATCAGCCCCACCAGCGACAAAATCACAACCCCTATCAGGCCCAGCATTATAAAGCTTCCACACCCGGGCGACTGCTTTAATTTTTCCTCTTCAGTCATTACTGTCTCCCTCCTTGTATTGAACCTCTTGCACAACTATGATAACACATTAAGGTAGTCAGCGGAACGTGAGTCTAATTTGGGGTGGGCGGCGGTTGGGGGTGGGCACTCAGATGTGGATTGCGGAACGACTGCGAAGCCAAGCGGTGCATTACATCGGTCAGAAAAACGAGCGTTCGCAACGGCGTCAGCTTTAGGCGAATGCCGATTTTCACCGATGTACCAACTGCGTGAAGGCGTAGCCAGAGTGAAGCAACCACATCTGAGTGCCCACCCCCAACCGCCGCCCACCCCAAATTAGACTCACGTGTGGTCAGTGGAACGCGCCCTAGCCCTTTTTCCAGTGTTCTGGTAAAATGCCCAAGACACTCTTGGAAAGGAAACCATTTTAAATGTTCGTAGACAATGTAAATATAACCATAGAATCCGGTGCGGGGGGGCACGGGCACATAAGCTTTCGGCGAGAGAAATACGTACCCAATGGCGGGCCCGACGGCGGCGACGGCGGGCGGGGCGGNAGCGTTGTATTTGAGGCCTCCGCCGACATGAACACACTGGTGGATTTTAGATATAAGAAAGTTTTCAAGGCCGAGGCTGGTGTAAACGGCGGCAAAAGTAAATGCACGGGCCGAAACGGTGAGGATTTAATATTAAAAGTGCCCGTGGGCACGCTTATTCGATATACCCCAAGCGGCCTGGTAATGGCCGATATGAAAACCAATGGTGAGCGGCGGGTTTTGGCCAAGGGCGGGCGCGGCGGG
>WQSB01000027.1 GCA_009788085.1 Defluviitaleaceae bacterium | reverse complement strand
CTCCCTGTGCGGGCTGTGCCGCCAGCGTTTCGATAAAAACCCGCTTCGGATTCTGGACTGCAAAACCCCCGCCTGTAAGGAGCAACTCACCGATGCGCCGTCGGTGCTGGACGCGCTGGACGAGGAATGCCGCGCTCATTTTCAAAGCTTGCAAGACCTGCTGGCACTTTTTAAAATCCCGTTTACTGTCAATCCAAAAATCGTGCGGGGGCTGGATTATTACACCCGCACGGTGTTTGAGTTTATCAAGGAAAACGAGCCCACGGTAATAGGCGGCGGCCGCTACGACGGCCTGATTTCCCAGGTAGGCGGCGCGGATACCCCCGGCGTGGGCTTTGGCATGGGCATTGAGCGGCTGGTTTTGTTATTGCAAAAACAGGAAGCCGTACCGGAGGCCGGCCCCGGCCCGACAATTTTCATAGGCCACGCCGACGCGCCGGGCTTTGCGAAAGCGCAAGAATTGGCATATGCTTTGCGCAAGGCCGGAATCCGCGCCGAAAGCGACCTTTTGAGCCGCAGTGTAAAGGCCCAAATGAAATATGCGGATAAAATAAACGCCCGGTACACAATGATTCTGGGCGAGACCGAGCTTGCGCAAAACGAGGTCACAGTCAAAAACATGCAAACCGGAGAGCAGGTAAAACGCCCGCTGGATTCTTTGGGAGCATTTTTATGATAAAAACAGCAAAGGAATCGGGGTTTTGCCACGGCGTCCGGGCGGCGGTATATAAGGCCGACGCACAAAGGGGCGAGGGTGTTTATTTATTCGGCGATTTGGTGAATAATCAGCATGTAATGAACGGTTATCGCCGCCGGGGGTTTAACATAGTACAAGATGCGGATGACGTCGAGCCCGGCGGTACGGTAATAATCCGCGCCCATGGCGTTCCCCGTGCGGTTTATGATGCGCTGGCGCGAAAGACCGCCGAAATCGTGGACTGCACCTGCCCCAAGGTGAAGAGCATCCATGAAATCGTTAGCGAAAAAAGCACAGCCGGCCATCACGTAATTATAATAGGAAAGAACGGCCATCCCGAGGTTGTGGGGATTTTCGGCTGGTGCGAGGCTGGGACGGCGACAGTGGCCGAGAAAGAATCCGATTTGGCCGGCGTATTGCGTGACTCCGCGCCCTTGTGCGTGGTGGCGCAGACCACCTGTAAAAAAGCTTGGTGGGAGCGGGCCGTCGCGCTAATCAAGTCCAAACGTCCGGACGCGGAAATTTTTGATACTTTGTGCGGCGTAACGGCCGCGCGGATTTCCCGCGCCGTGGAAATGGCCAAGGAGTCAGACGTAATGGTAGTGGTAGGCGACAAAAAAAGCGCGAACTCCCTGGAGCTGTACGAGGCCTGCCGGGCAGAAAACGCGAATGTGTTATTCGTAGAATCATTGGAGGAGCTGCTTAACGTGAAAGAATTCCCCGACACCGGTGCCGCTATCGGCCTGGCCGGAAGCGCGTCCGCCCCGGCGGATATTATTGACGAAATCCACGGATTTTTGCTTTTCTCAAATTTTCTGGCCCAGGCAAAAAGCGAAATCGAGGAAGCAAGCGACAAATACCTTCAAGAGATAATTAAGTCCGCAAAGGGAAAACCCTTCGTGGAAGAGGCCCTAATATCCCTGTACGAGCAAAACCAAAACGGCAAGAGAATCCGCGGCGCGCTGATAAAGCTCGGCGCAGCGGTTAGCACCGCAGCTAACACCGCCGATATGCACGATAATCCACATACACGTCACGAAGCCGGATACCTGCCAGTCGCCGTGGCATATGAGATATTCCAAACCGCCATTTTGATTCACGATGACATAATTGACAAAAGCCCCAAACGCCGGGGCCGGGCAACGATTCACTCCGCCGAGGCTGACGCGCATTTCGGCAACAGCCGCGCCATATGTATTGGGGACTACGGGTTGTTTCTGGCCAATAAAATCCTGGCGGAATCCGGCCTTCCCCCGGAAACGCTGGTAAAGGTCCTCCGCCTGTTCTCCCAAATTCAGCTGACCACGCTGGAGGGCGAAATCATGGACGTATCCTTGCCGTACTATCCCATAGACATCGCCGCCGATTACGAGAAGTTCACTTACACGGTAAATTGCATTTTCGAATACAAGACCGCTTGGTACACGCTGGCCGGCCCCATCATGCTGGGCGCGGTTTGCGGCGGCGGCGACGAAAAATTAATCACTTTACTGCGGGACATCACCATGCCGCTGGGCATCGCCTTTCAGATAAAGGACGACCTGCTGGGCATCTACGCCGGCGAGGAGGTGCTGGGCAAGCCCGCCCTGTCGGACATTTTTGAAAAAAAGCAAACCCTTCTGTACGGTTATGCTTACAAACACGCCACCCCCCAGCAGCGCGAGCGGTTGAACAAATCTTACGGAAACCCCCGCGCCACATCGGAGGACCTTGAAACCGTGCGCGAAATTTTCACCGCCACCGGCGCGAAGGCTCACGCGGAAGAGGAAATCCGCCGCCTTTCCCAAGCCAGCCTAGACCTGGTAAATACCATGGAAAAAAAACACCAGACCATTTTACACGGTCTGGTTCATTATCTTATAACAAGGAAGTTTTAGGTAGGGACCGCCACTTAATACTCCACTCATCCATCTTTTGCAATCCGCACAATAACCCACATACCATTATGGTTAGTGTTTCTCCTATTTTATACCAATAACCATTGTGGCTTGCTCCCTCTTCCAGTCCTCTCATTTCCTCTTGTAATTCATATAATATCCCCATTCGTTTCACCTCTTGGGGTATTTTACCTTATTCCTTTTGCTTTTTCTTCTTTTATCCTGTAAATCAGATTGACGTGCCTAAGGTCAAGTCAGATAAAGAAGCAGCAATTTCCAAGCATTTTCTGCGGCTTTGATGTGGCTGCGCTCCATGCCGTGGCTGGCGGCCACGCCCGGGCCGATTAACGCGCCTTTGATATCGTAGCCGGCGCGCCTTGCGGCCGAAACATCCGAACCGTATTGCGGATAGATGTCTACGGCATAGGAAAGGCCGGCATCCTTAGCCAGCTTTATCAAGCGTGTGGTGAGCCCGTAGTCATACGGCCCGCTGGAGTCCTTTGAGCAGATAGACACATCGTATTCTGTGCATGTGAGGTCGTCGCCAATGCAGCCCATGTCCAGCGCGAGGAATTCGTCCACGTTGCAGGGCAAATGGCTCAGGCCGTGGCCTACTTCTTCGTAAGTGGTAAAAACGGCGCAAACATTTTGTGCAGGCGAAATGCCGCTGTCTTTGAAGTGCTTCAAAGCCGCCAAAAGTATTGCCACGGATAATTTGTCATCCAAAAAGCGGCTCTTGATGAAGCCCGTCTCGGTGATAACTGCCTTCGGGTCGTAGCAAATGAAATCGCCGGGCAGAATGCCCAAGTTTTTTACGTCGTCGGCGGATTTCACTTCTTCGTCGAGCTTCACATGCATGTTTTTTGCGTCGCGCTTCATGTCAGAGGCATCGTCGTACACATGCGACGCCGTTGCATTGCACAAAATCGTGCCAGAGTACACCTTGCCCCAGCGCGTGTAAACCTTGCAGTATTCCCCGTCCAGCGTGGGCAAAATCGCGCCGCCTACTTGGGAGAAGCTTAGCGTCCCGTCGCTTTTATACCCTCGCACAACAAGGCCGAGGGTGTCCACATGCGCGGATATGCCCACGGTTTTGTTGCCGCTGCCCGGAATGCTTATCACCAGATTGCCTTTGTTGGTTAAATAATTCTCATACCCCAGTTCGTCCACATATGCCTTGAGCTGTTCCACGGCCTTTTCTGTGTAGCCCGACGGGCTGTCGATTGCCAGAATTTGCAGTAAAATGTCCTTGAAATACTGTGTGGGAAAGTTCATGTAAATCATTCCTCCATTTTTAAGATGCGGTTTTGCACCTCGTTTTTGAATTTGTCGATGTAGCCGCCGATAAAATCTGCCGGGCAGATGTTGCTGTTTACCAAGTCCGTAATGTCCAGCCCGAAGTTGACGCTTTCGAAATCGTCCACGGCGTGGCTGGCGAAAAACGTGGCATTGGCCAGCCTGCGGCCTGCGGTGGCCAAATCGTAGCGTTTGCCGCCTGAAATTTGGCTGTCAAACACGCCGATTAACGCCGACGCAAGATTAGGATACTCGGAGGTGTTCACGATGGTTTTGTCCTCGTCGCAGAGCCAGTCCAGCGACCGCCACACCTCCATGGAGACAATTTTGTGCGGGCGTTTTTCGGCGGGTAACTCCCGCAACGCCCGAATAACGCCCATCGCAACGGCCACATGAGTATCGTGCTTGTCGGCGAGGTTGTGGGTGTACAGCACATCTGGCGCGCATTTTTGGATGATTTCTTTTATGTCGTCGATTACTGCGCGGCAGAACGGGTCTTTTACATCGCCGCTGCTGTGTGAAAGTAAAATCTGCACCGAATATCGGCCGATGAGGGCCGCGTTTTTCTGCTCCTCCATGCGGACGGCTTTCATGTCGTCGTCGGTATAATGTGCGTACACACCGCTGCGAGGCGAGCCGCCGCCATCCGTAGCCACAACGCCCGCAAAATGCCTGTTCGCCTTGCCATAGCAGCCGGAAATCGGCCCGTATGCCATGATTTCGATATCATCCTGATGTGCCGCGATGCACAGGTCGGTCGTTCGCGCTATCGCCTGTGCTTGGTCGTCCCCGCCCGGGACAAAAATTTCAGCGGCCTTGTTTGACAGTTTCATAATTAATCACGTCCTTTTTGTGGGTATTGTATCCATACGATGTAGTTTCTGCAATATTGTGCTATAATCCCCTCGAAAGGGTGTGAGCATGTGACTAAACTGAGGCAAGTCCAAAAATGATGAATAACAAAAAAACCCTCGGTACGAGTGCATCGGGGGTATATTTTTGTGGAAAAATAATTTTCGAAAAAGGAGTAATGCAACCATGAATTTTTTGGGAATCGAAATCGTGTTAGAAAACACGCCGCCGCTGGACGCAGGCTTTATCCCAATGGGCGTATTTAATCGGGAATTTTTGAAGGGAGCGGCCAAGCCGATATCCGTATGCGTGGAGCGCGACGGCGGGAAGCGCACGGTGTACGACACTTTCGTTACCGGTACAAACGCCCCTGCGGACAGATTCTATGCCGAGCGGCTGGTGAAATTTCTGCTGTGGGCTAAGGGCGGCTGCAAGGTGCAAATTTTCGGCGATGAAAATATTGCTTCCTATATCAAAGGAGAATTTTCGGCGGAGGGGAAGTATGCCTTCGACGCGGATTTCATGGCGCGAATATACGAGCATCCGTTCGAAGTGTCCATCGTAAGCCAACGCCCACAGGAAAACGAGTCGTCAATCCCCGTGGGCGGAAAGACCACGGGCTACCGCATCGGCTTTGACGCAGGCGGCAGTGACCGAAAGGTTTCCGCAGTGTTGGATGGCGAGGCCGTTTTTAGCGAGGAGGTTGTGTGGCATCCCAAAATCACCGCCGACCCGGATTATCACTTCAGCGGCATCGTCAGCGCGCTGAAAACCGCCGCCGCCAAGCTGCCTCGGGTGGATTCCATCGGCGTAAGCTCCGCAGGGATTTACATTAACAACAGGACAATGGCGGCGTCGCTGTTCCTAAAAGTTTCTCCGGAGAACTTCGAAAAAAAAGTGAAAGACATTTATATCCGCGCCGCAAAAGAAATCGGCGACGTGCCGCTGACTGTGGTGAATGACGGAGACGTTACCGCGCTGGCCGGCGCGATGGAATTTGGCGACAACAATGTGCTGGGCATCGCAATGGGCACCAGCGAGGCCGGAGGCTACATCGACGAAAACGGGCACATCAAAGGCTGGCTGAACGAGCTGGCATTTTGCCCGGTGGATGCCTCACCCGATGCCATGGCCGACGAATGGTCCGGTGATATCGGCTGCGGGGTCAAATATTTCTCGCAGGACGGGGTGATTAAGTTGGCCCAAAAAGCTGGTCTCGTTTTCGAAAAAAATCTCAGCCCCGGCGAGAAGCTGAAAAAAATCCAAGATAAGCTGGCAGGCGGGAAAGATGCCGAAATCGTACGGGATATCTTTCGCTCTATCGGCTGCTATCTTGGGCACACATTGCCGTATTACCGGGAATTCTACGGCTTTCGCCATGTGCTGCTGCTGGGCCGCGTAATGTCCGGCGAAGGCGGCAATATTTTGCTGGCTACCGCAAAAAAAGTTTTGGCGGAGGAGTACGGCGGCTGCCAATTTAATATTCACACGCCCGACGAGAAAAACCGTCGTGTGGGCCAAAGCGTGGCGGCGGCAAGCCTATGAAATATTTCATCGGAATAGATGGCGGCGGAAGCTTCTCGCGTTTGGCCGCGATTGACGCCGGCATGGATATACTAGGGTATCACAGCGGCGGCGCGACAAATGTAGCGTCTGGCTCATACGAAAGCGTGCGCGCCAATATAACAGCCCTGCTGCGCGGGTTTAACGCGGAAACCGGCACAAATTTATCGGACTGCGGCGCGATTTATATGGGCAGCGCAGGGGCCAAGGTGCCGGGCAACGCGCAAAAGCTGGAGCATATTTTCAGGGAAGCGGGATTTTCTGGCGTGGTAAAAATCGTGAGCGACGCGGAGATTCTTCTCGCAGCCGAAACGCGGGGCCAACCGGGTATCATATTAATATCCGGCACGGGCTCGGTGGGTTTTGCCGTTGACAAAAACGGCGAGGTGTTTCGCGTTGGCGGATGGGGGCATCTCATCTGCGACGGAGGCTCGGGTTATCGTATCGGCATGGACGCGATACGGGCGGCGTTTGCGGATTACGACGGCAGCGGGCCAAAAACCACCCTCACAGAAATGATTATGCAGACCTTCGAGCTTGCGGGCTTGGAGGATTTTTTGCATTACATTTACAGCGCGGATTTTAACAAAGCAAAAATCGCCCGCGCCGCGCTGCTGGTAAAAGCAGCCTCGGACGAAGGCGATAAAGTTGCCGTAGGAATAGAATCCCACGCAGCGGATAATCTAATAAGGATTGCCGGCACGCTGATTAAAAAAGTGGGGCTTGATGCTCACAAGCTGGTAATCAGTGGCAGCGTAATCGTGCTGTACGAGAGAATCCGGCAAAAGCTTTGCCGGGCTGTTGAGCGCGACTTCCCAAGCGTGACGATATCGGAGGCACGCGAAAGGCCAGAGCTTGGTGCGGCGTATCTTGCTTATGCAAATCATGAAAAAAAGTTTCATAAACCTTCCTATTGACATTTTTTAACCAAAGTGTACAATATGACTGTAGGTATTTGTTTGGCGTTGTCATTTTGCACAAAGTTCTCTGTATTCATTGGCGCATAAATCATGCAATTCTCGGCGAAATGGGATATGCTTTGCATTTTCGCGTGTAGGATGTACACGATTTGTCAGAAGCACCACGTACAACGATGTCTCCGCGTCCACCCACAGCGACGTCCCTGTGAACCCTGTGTGGCCGTATGAATCCTTGCCCAAGACATCCCGCACCTCAAAACCAAGGCCGCGGCCATCCTCGCAGTGTGTAGTGTGATTCCTCACGGCCTCGTCGAATACGAGGGGGTGGATTATGAATTCGTTGCCCATGACGCCCTTGTTGGCCAGCATTTTCGCCAGTGCGGACATATCCGCTATATCAGCGAAAACGCCGGCATTGCCGGACACTCCACCGATAAAACGAGCGTTTTCATCGTGGACCACGCCGTCAAGCCAGCCCGCTTCCACGTCGAATTCCGTCACGGCGAAGGTGCCGCGCTCGGGATTGTACGCAGCGGATTTCAGGCCCAGCGGGGCGAAAATCCAATCCCGCGAAAGCTTATCCAGCGTGTTGCCGCCAAGCATTTCGCAAATTTTCCCCAGCAAAATGTACCCAAGGCAGCTATACTCTACGGCTAATCCGGGGGGATTTTGCAATTCCATCCCAAGGATTAGGGGGATAACATCGCCGGGGTGCTTTGTCATCTGCCACAGCGGCGCGTGGGCGGGCAATCCGCTTGTGTGCGTCATCAAATGGTAGATTGTTATTTTGCTGGCGGGGATATCAAAAAATTTGTCCAGCGTGTCGGCGAGGCGCAATTTCTCCTCTTGGACGAGCCGCAACGCCACGATGCTTGAAATTATTTTCGTGAGGGATGCGATGTCAAATACCGTGTCCGGTTCGAGGGGCTTTTTTTCCGGCTTGATTTGACGGAAGCCGTATACACTGCGGAACATCTCACCGTTTTTGTCGCCGATGGCAATTGCCGCACCAGGGAACACACCATCATCCAAACCGCGCCGAATCAAATTTTCTATTGCATTAAACATTTTTTATCCTCCGTTTTTGAGGCAAGTATACACAAAAAATCGCAATTCGCAAGGAGGTGGGATTCCCCGCACGACCGTTTCACAAACTCAAAATTATTTTAGGGAGGCAATAACATGAAACGATTTTTGAAGCTGATTACTGCGGCTGTGATTTTCACACTGGCGTTCGCGCTGTTTACAGGCTGCGCCCGGGACGAGGAACCGCCCGCGCCCGGCGCGGACACCAATGTATCCGCACCGGGTCAACCGCCCGCACCGGGCCAGCCGGACGCACCGGGCCAGCCGGACGCGCCCCCTGCCGTCGTTGACATGACCGGCCCGCACGGCATTCGCTTTGCGCAGGAGCAGGTGCTGCATTTCGTGTATCCCACCGAAATGACGAACCTCAATCCGTTCAACTCTGCCGACAGCTTGGCCAACTCCGAAGGCAACCAGCCCGGCAGCGAGAGCCTTTTGCGCCGCGATAATTTCGGCCTGCTTTCCCCCGGCCTTGCGCACAGTTGGGAAGTAAGCCCCGACGGAATGACTTGGCGGTTTTTTATCCGCGAGGGCCTGCAATGGGTTGACCATCAAATGAACCCTGTTGGCGAATTAACCGCAGATTGTTTTGTGGCAGTAATGGAATGGGTGCTTGACCCGGAAATCATGAGCGTAAACCACCACCAATTCCACCCGCGCATCGTTAATGCATATGAACTGTGGACGGGCGCGATTACCGACCCAAACCTTGTTGGCTTCCGTGCAATCGACACGCACACGCTGGAAATCCAACTCACATCCCCGATTCCGTATTTCTTGGAAGTTGCCGGCTTCCAGCCTGCGTACAGGCCGTTTTTGGAGCAACACGGCATGTTCTACGGCACCAGCAATTACACCACGCTCTACATTGGGCCGTTTGTGCTGACCGAGTTCATCCCCGGCCATATGCGCGTGTGGGAAAGAAATCCCTTCTACTGGGATGCTGAAAACGTGCACATTGAGCGCGCAGTTGGTTTGTTTAACGCAGAAGTGAACGTTTTGGGGCCGGAAATGTTCCGCCGCGGCGAATCCGACTGGGCACAAATCACCAGCGACATCGTTGACTTGTGGCTCAATGACCCGGAAGTCAGTCATCTTGTGACGCCTGGCATCCCCGACCATTCGTTCCAGTGGTATTTCATGTTCAATTTTGACCCGCAGTTTGGCCCAGAGTTTGAGCCCGACAACTGGCGGCTGGCCGTAAACAACGAGGCGTTCCGCCAGGCGATTTTCTGGGGGATAGATTCACACAGGGCATTGCTCACCCTTGACCCCTTCAACGCAAACCTGTATTTGTCCAACACAATCACGCCGCGTGGTTTTGCAATTGCGGATGGCGTTGACTTTGTGGACATGGCACCTCTAAGCCGCTTCCATCAATATCCCAACTGGCTGCACTATCCCGCACGGGCGTTGCAGTTCCGCGACCAAGCCAGGGCCGAACTGACCGCACAAGGCGCGACTTTCCCAATTATCATGAAGCTAAGCTATAACCCCAACACTGCCGGCTGGCCGCTGGAAGTGCAAGTATTGCGCCAGCAGCTAATCGACCTTTTGGGCGCGGACTTTATTAATCCCGTAATCCAAACAGGCCCCTCTGTTGACTTCCTTACGGCGGTGCGCCGCCAAGGCCAGTTTGCCCTCATGAAAGGCAACAACGGCTCTGGCGTTGCCCCCGGCGACCCGTCCGCATGGACATTCGCTTTCTCCCGCTCGGAAATCGACGACTCTTGGATACATTGGAGCCGTTCCGGCAGCGCGGAAACCCAGCGCATTCACGACGAATACCGCGAACTCATCGACCATGCCCGCACCCTCACCGTGCAAAATAGAGAACGCTGGCAGGCCTTTAACAACGCCGAATACCACCTGCTCAACCACGCAATTGTGCGGCCGTTCTACACAATTGGCTCGGGCTCGTTCGTATTCCGTTACAATCCATTCGACGGCTTTGGTGGCACAGGCCCCATGGTTGGCTGGGTAGGTAGAAGAATGCTTGACCACCCCCTCACCGCAGAGCAATGGACCCTCCTCCACGCCGACTGGGAAGCCGAAAGGCAAACCCGCATCGCAAACACCCCCGCAATTCCCGTTGGCAATTGGTAGAAATTTTTTAACGAGATTTTTTAAAGAATAAAGACCGTGGGGTTCTGCCTCACACCCCGGAGACTTTTGAAAAAGTTTCATCAAAACTTTATCATTCAAAAAGCAGGCAGGGTGTGGGACGGAATCCCACGGTCTTATCTTTTTTTGGAAAGGGGAGCGGGTCATGCTGGCATATATTGTAAAGCGGGTTTTGCGGTCGATTTTGAGTGTGTTTATTATCATATGCATCGTGTTTGTGCTGCTGAGGATGCTGCCGGTTGAAGGATATTTTGGCGGTAGGTACGATTTGCTGACCGAAGAGCAGCGGCAGATGGAGCTATACCGCATGGGGCTGCTGGACCCTGTTCCCGTGCAGTTGTTTAATTTTTTGCGGCAGTTGGTTACAGAGTTTGACCTTGGGCTATCCAGCCGGATTAGGGTGAATGTGCCGGTTACGACGGTGATTGCGGACAGAGTGCCGATTTCCGTGCAATTCGGACTGATATCAGTGGCGATTGGAATGCCGCTGGGGATGGCCCTCGGCGTTATGATGTCGCGCAAAAAGGGCGGCGTTTGGGACAAGGCCGGGACGGGCTATGTTGCGATTTTGAATGCCGTGCCCGCACCGGTTTACATGGTTTTGATTCAGCTATACGGCACAATGCTGCTGGGCGCGCCACTTACGTTCCGCTTCGACAGCCCAATGAGCCGCGTTTTGCCGATTATAACCATGTGCCTGCCAATTATCGCAATAAATGCATTTTGGATGCGGCGCTACATGGTTGACGAAATCAACAGGGACTACATCAAGCTGGCGCAGATTAAAAATGTGCCAACTACCACGATATTTTTCCGCCACGTTTTCAGGAACGCGGTTGTTCCCATGACTAATTTGATTCCGCTTTCGATTTTGGGGACAATTTGGGGCCAGATTATTATAGAACGCCTGTATTCCATTCCCGGGATGGGCGGTCTTTTGATAGACGCGATTTTGGCGCGGGACAACGCGCTGGTTCAGGCATTGGTTATAATGTTTTCGGCGATTGGCATCTTCGGGCTGCTGCTGGGCGATTTGCTGATGGCGTTTGTTGACCCGCGCATCAGGCTTCACAAGAAGGGGGCGGCGAGATGAGCAAATACAATGTATGGCTTAAAACCGCCAACAAGTTGGAGGAGTCCATTATCGACGACTTCCGCGCAAGGGTGACAGCCTCCCCCGACGATTTGACGGAAGAGAATGCGGCCAAACTCCCTGCGGAGTATTTTCAGTTCGCGCACAACGAGTTCAAAGAGGCGGAACGGGCAGGCTATTCCAATTATTCCTACTGGGGCAGCACGATTCGCATGTTCTTTAGAAATAAAATGGGCGTTGTAACCTTCGCGATTCTTGTCGTGCTTATGGGCTTTGCGTTTATACAGCCTATTTTGCCCGGGCAGCTTGACCCCGGCACTATCCACGATGACCTCACCGCAGTTCCCGTGAGGTTCTACCGCAACGTGCCGCCGCAATTCTTCGAAGGCAGATTCTTCCTTGGCACCAACGCAATTGGCCAGGATTTGTGGGCGCGTATGTGGGCGGGCACGCGCAACTCGCTGTTTATTGGTTTCACCGTGGCGGGCATCAGTATGGCTTTTGGCATCATGTTCGGGATGCTGTGGGGTTATGTGCGCAAGCTGGATTTTCTGTTCACCGAAATGTACAATATTATCAACAATATCCCCAACACGATTATTCTGATTTTGGCCGCGATGCTTTTTGGCCCAAGCATTCCCGTGCTTGTTGCCGCCATGAGCATGTGGGCTTGGATTGGACACGCACACAATATCCGCAACCTCACGCTCATGTTTCGTGACCGCGAATTCAACCTTGCCTCGCGCTGCTTGGGCACCGGCGTTTTCAGGGTGATTATTCGAAATCTGCTGCCGCAAATGATTTCCGTGATTATGCTGCGCATGGCCCTAGCTGTGCCGATTGCCATCACCGGCGAGGTTTTCCTGTCCTATCTTGGGCTGGGGATTTCGCAGGTCACACCTACCCTTGGCAATCTGCTGGAAATGGCGCGTCCGCTCATGCGGGCCCATCCGTACCAGCTACTGTTCCCCGCAGCGATACTTTCCGTCATCTCGATTTGCTTTTATCTCGCCGGAAACGCCTTTTCCGACTCCGCCGACCCGCGGAATCATGTGTAGTATTGAAGGGAGCGCGATTTCATGGAAAATAACCGGAAAGTTCTGTTTTCGATAAAAGACCTGAACGTGAAATTTAGCCTGCGCGGTCAAATGCTGCACGCGATACGCGGTATTTCGCTGGACATATATGAAGGCGAAAGCTTGGCGATTGCGGGGGAAAGCGGCTCGGGCAAGTCTGTCCTGATGAAGAATCTGATTGGGCTACTGGACAAAAACGGACGGATTGAATCCGGCTCGATAATGTACAACGGCAAGGATTTGGCAAAATTTAAAAACGAGCGCGAATGGCGCACGATTCGCGGCTCGCAGGTTGCAATGGTCATGCAGGACCCGATGACCAGCCTTAATCCGCTGAAAACAGTTGGCTGGCAGGTCAGCGAGGCCTTGCGGTACAATCAAAACAAACGCGGCAACGAGGCCAAGCAGTGCGCCGTGGAAATTTTGGCCGACGTGGGCATTAACGACCCAGAGCGGCGGTATAATCAGTATCCCCATGAATTTTCCGGGGGGATGCGGCAGCGCGTGGTTATTGCGATTGCGATGGCGTGCAATCCGCGCCTGTTGATTTGCGACGAGCCAACCACCGCGCTGGACGTGACCATTCAGGCACAGATTTTGCAGTTGCTCAAGGAGTTGCAGGCAAAATACAACTTGACCATGGTTTATATCACGCATGACCTGGGCGTGGTGGCCAACGTGGCCGACCGCATTGCCGTGATGTACGCCGGGGATATTGTGGAAATCGGCACATGCGACGAAGTTTTTTTCAACGCGAAGCACCCGTATACATGGGCATTGCTGTCGTCGCTGCCGCAGTTGGGTGAGCGAAAATCTGATTTGTTTTCGATTAAAGGTACGCCACCAAATCTGTTCTTTGGCGTGCGCGGCGATGCCTTCGCCGTGCGAAACCCGTTGCCCATGGCGATTGACTTTCTGCACCGACCGCCGTATTTTCAGATAAGCCCTACACACAAGGCCCGCACATGGCTGCTGGACCCTCGCGCCCCCGCGCTGGAACCACCCGAGCAAATCGAAAGCATCAAGGATATTTGATTCGGCATCTTTAAGAAAGAAGGTTCAACATGGGTAAAGACGTGGTTTTGAGCGTGCGAGACATGGAGGTTACGTTTGGCGCGCGCAGAAAAAAATTCGTGGCCGTAAACGGCGTAAGCTTCGATGTCTACCAAGGGGAGACCTTTGGGCTGGTGGGCGAGTCGGGCTCGGGCAAGACGACCATTGGGCGGGCGATAATCCGCGTCAACCCAACCAGTCGCGGCGATGTGTTTTTCAAGGGGCAGAGAATCAACGGCCGCATCTCGCGGGAGTTGGACAGGAAAGTAATCTCCGAAATCCAGATGGTTTTCCAAGACCCGATGGCGTCCCTTAACGACCGTGCCAAGGTTGACTACATCGTTTCGGAGGGGCTGCGCAATATTAACAAGTCGCTGTCGGCAAAGGAACGCCGCGCAAAAGTTGGGCAAATGCTTTCTGAAGTGGGGCTGCTGCCGGAATTTGCAAGCCGTTTTCCCCATGAATTTTCGGGTGGGCAGCGGCAGCGCATAGGAATCGCCCGCGCCTTAATCATGGAGCCGTCGTTTATCATCGCAGACGAGCCAATTTCCGCGCTGGACGTTTCTATTCGTGCGCAGGTGCTGAATCACCTTTCCAAGCTGCAAAAAGAACGCAATTTGACCACAATTTTTATCTCGCACGATTTGGCCGTCGTGCGCTTTATCACGGACCGCATCGCCGTGCTGCACAAGGGCGTTCTGGTAGAGCTGGCCGAAACGGAAACGCTTTTTAACAATCCGCTGCACCCGTACACACGTGCGCTGCTTTCCGCCGTGCCGCTGCCAAACCCCATTAAGGAGAAGCAAAAAGTCCTGACCATTTATAACCCGTTGCAGCACGATTATTCAACCGACAAGCCAATGTGGGTGGAAATCGAGCCTAATCATTTTGTTCACGGCAACGCGGCAGAGCTGGAAAAATATCGCGCAATCACCGACGGGAAGTGTTCTGATTGAAAATAACAAAAATAACGACGGATACGCTGTCCGTTCCGTTGAAAAAGCCGTTTAAAACAGCATTGCGCACAGTCCATGCCATTGAGAACGTGCTGGTTCGCGTGGAAACGGACGAGGGACTAATCGGTCTTGGCGAGGCCGCGCCAACGGCGTTAATCACCGGGGATACGTTCCCGGCAATCGAAGGGGCGATTCGCGGCCCAATTGCCGCCGCGCTCACCGGCCACCCGCTGGACGACTTCGACGGCTTGATGGCCGCGCTTCATGGGGCATTGCTAAAGAACACTTCCGCGAAAGCCGCCGTTGACATGGCACTTTACGATTTGCGTGCACAGAGCCTTGGTGTGCCGCTGTATAAGCTGCTTGGCGGAAACAAGCAGCGGCTTGACACGGACATTACCATTAGCTTAAATTCGACGGAAACAATGGTCTCCGATAGCTTGGAGGCAGTGGAGGCGGGCTTTAGAATCCTGAAAATAAAAGTGGGGCGCGACCCTGCCAACGACCCGCAGACAATCGCGGAAATCCGCCAGGCAGTGGGCGCGGACGTCATTCTGCGCGTAGACCCCAACCAAGGATGGACGCCCAAGGAAGCCGTTCGCGCAATCCTCCTCATCGAGGACAAAGGCTGTGATGTGGAACTGGTTGAGCAACCCGTCCACGCGCTTGACATCAACGGCCTGCGCTTCGTCACAGAGCGCGTGCAGACGCCGATTCTGGCCGACGAATGCATGTTTTCGCCCCAAGACGCGGAGGAAATCATCCGCACGCGGGCGGCGGATTATCTGAATATCAAGCTTATGAAAACTGGCGGCATCTACCAAGCCCTTAAAATTTGCGCCCTCGCCGAAACTCACCGCGTCCAATGCATGATGGGATGTATGCTGGAGGCAAAAATTTCCGTAGGGGCGGCAGCGCATTTGGCGGCGGGCAAAGGCATCATCCGAATGGTTGACCTCGACGGCCCGGCCCTGTGCGCCGCAGACCCGTTTACGGGCGGCCCTGTCTTCAATGGCCCTGGCATCACCATGACCGGCGACCCGGGGCTGGGCGTTCGGCTACAAGCATTTGAATAAGACAGGTGAAAAATGAGACAACAAGTTGTGATTTCCGATGTAGCACCTCTATTCCGGCAGCCGGAGGAAAACGCCGAGCGCACCGACGAGGCCCTGATGGGCATGGTAGTGGAAGTCACCGGCACGGCTGAAAACGGCTTCGTTCCCGTGCGCACGCATTATCGCTACGAGGGCTACATGCCGGTGTCGTGCCTCTCGAACGCGGAAACAGACGTGGACGCCTGGGCCTCCGTTCCAAAATGGGCGGTTTGGTCTCCGTATTTGGACATACAGGTGCAGCCCCGCGTACAGGCGTCGGTGATGGCGAGCTGCCCACGCGGCGGGCTGCTGGCGGTTATCCCCGGTGGCACAAACGGCGGCGGCACAGCCGAAAGCCGAACGCATGTGGCTTTGTCAAATGTCAACTATGCCGAAGGCTGGACGAATGTGGGCCTGCCGGATGGCCGCAGCGGATACGTTCGTACGGCGTGCATCGCACCGCAGGCATCTGCCCCGCCCCTCGAAAATCCCCTGCGCGGCAAGCTGGTCTCCGCCGCGAAATTATACATGCACACGCAGTACCGCTGGGGCGGCAAGTCCCCGCTGGGCATTGATTGCAGCGGGCTTACGTCGATGGCGTACATGCTCAACGGCATAATCATTTACCGCGATTCGGACATCCGGCCGGGTTTCCCGGTGCGCGAAGTCCCCTGCGAGGCCATGGCCGCGGGCGACCTGCTATTCTTCAAGGGGCATGTGGCAATGTACATCGGCGGCGGGGAATATATCCACTCCACGGCGTTTCCGGCCAGCGGCGGCGTCACGATAAACAGCCTGGACCCGGCACATCCCGCCTATCGCGAGGATTTAGCCAATGGTATTTTAAAAATTGGAAGTGTGTTTCCTTATGAATAAGTGGAATAAAATCACGGAGCTTTATCCGAAATTTAATAAAACGCAAAAGCATGTGGCTGATTTTTTCATGCAAAACGCGCAAAAAGCCAGCGGCAGAACAATTGAAGAAATTGCCGAGCGCACGGGCGTTTCCAAGGCGACGGTGGTGCGGTTTGCGAAGGCGGTGGGCTTTGCCGGATACCGCGATTTCATCATGTGGTTTACTGCGGCGTCCGCCGAAGAGATTTCCCCCGCGCCCGACAAAACGACGCCGACATACATAGACGTCAGCCCCGGCGACTCCATTGACAAAATAATGGGGCATATTTATTTGACCAGCAAGCAAAGCATCGACCAAACTATGGAAGCCTGCGACGAGCAGAGCATCACCCTTGCCGTCGAACGGATGCACCGGGCGAAGCGGGTGGACTTTTTCGGCATGGGTGCGGGCGCGATTATAGCCTTGGACGCGCAGCAGAAGTTTTTGCGCATCAACAAAATCAGTTACGCCTTCTCCGACAGCCACACCCAGGCCACGGTGGCGTCCACGCTCACGCCTGCCGACGTTTGCGTAATCATATCCTACTCCGGCGAAACACCTGACACCCAGCGCATCGCAGAAATAGCCAAAGGCGCGGGTGCGTATGTCGTGTCAATTACTAAATACGGCGACAACAGCATCAGCCGTTTGGCTGATGTGAAACTGTTTGTGTCCTCGCCGGAATCCGAAATTCGCCCGGCTGCCACAGGCTCGCGGATTTCGCAGCTTTGCATCATTGATATTTTATATACGGCGGTTCTAAGCATCGAATATGACAACGTAAAACAATATCTGGACGCCTCTCGCAGGGCCTCAAGGTACAAGCGATGAGCGTGAAATTAGGCATTGATTTGCTGGAGAAAAATTCAGGGTTGTTCGACGGGCGGCGCGTGGGGCTTTTGACCAATTGCACGGGAGTAAACAGCAGCTTCGAAAGCACTGTGGATTTATTTCATGAGCACTTTAATTTGAAGAAGTTTTTCGCGCCGGAGCACGGCGTCCGTGGGAATTTGCAGGCCGGCGTCACGCTGGAGAGCTACACGGACCACAAAACTGGGCTTCCCGTGGTGAGTCTTTACGGCGAAAACAGACGCCCCACTAAGGAATCCCTGTCCGACCTAGACATAATCGCGTTTGACATTCAGGACGTGGGCTCGCGGTTCTACACATACATTTACTCCATGGCCTGCGTGATGCAGTCCTGTGCCGAACACGGCAAGAAATTTGTAGTGTTCGACCGCCCTAATCCGCTTAACGCCGCTGCCGTGGAAGGGAATATTTTGCAGGTCAAGTCGTTCATCGGGATGTACCCCATGCCGCAGCGATACGGCCTCACCATCGGCGAGTGCGCAAGGCTTTTTAACGAAGAATATGGCATCAACTGCGATTTGACCGTTGTTGCGATGGACGGTTATGCACGCGGCATGTATTTCGAGGACACAGGCGTGCCGTGGATTGTTCCGTCGCCCAACATCCCCACAGTTGATGCGTGCTTTGCGTTCAACTGCTCTTGCGTGTTTGAGGGTACCAACGTCTCCGAGGGGCGCGGCACAACCAAGCCGTTCAGTTTTGTGGGCGCGCCGTGGATAGACGCGCCAAAGCTTGCGGACGCTCTGAATAGTGCGGGGCTTTCCGGAGTAGTCTTTAGGCCGCATTATTTCTCGCCTATGATTTACCATCCCACGCTTACCAAATACGGCGGGGAACTGTGCGCGGGTGTAGAAATTCATGTGATAAACCGCGCCGCATTCCGGCCCGTGCACACGGGCATCACCATGCTTTACGCAATCCGGGATTTGTTCGGCGAGCTCGAGTTCAGTCCGCCGCATCAGCCCGGCGCGAAGTACATGATTGACTGCAACACGGGCAACACTTATATACGAGAGTGGAAACACAGCCTCAACGAGGTGTTGCAGTTATACGAGTCTGACAGCGTGGCGTTTGCGTGCGTGAAGGAGAAGTATCATTTGTATCGTGAATGAGGGAGTGCCGCATGGACATAGAAAAATTATCTTTGGCGCAAAAAATCGGGCAGATGTTTCTCGTTTCCTTTGACGGGACGAGCATTTTGCCGGAAACAAAGGCGCATTTTTTGAAAAACAGCTTGGGCAACTATATATTTTTTGCCAAAAATTTGACAGATTTTAGAAGCATCCGAGAGTTGAGCGACAGCCTGCAAGCCACAGCGTTTGAAATCTGCGGCGTTCCTGCGTTTGTTTCCGCCGACCAAGAGGGCGGAATGGTGGCGCGGGTTCATTCCGGCTCGGCGCATTTCCCCGCGAGTATGGCGGTTGCGGCGTCGGGCGTTCCAATGTCCGACATTGAGCGTGTGGGGCAGCTTGTGGGAGAGGGACTAAAGCGCGTGGGCATCAATTTAAACCACGCGCCCGTTGTGGACGTGAACAATAACCCCCAAAATCCAGTAATCGGCACGCGCTCGTTCAGCGACGACCCCGCAGTTGTTTCCGCAATGGCGGTGGCGTACATTCGGGGCTTGCAGAATAGCGGCGTTTTGGCCAACGTAAAGCATTTTCCCGGCCACGGCGACACAGACACGGATTCGCACCTGGCGTTGCCCGCTGTCGCTCACGATATCAGTCGCCTCAACGCGGTGGAGTTGGTGCCGTTTCGTGGGGCGATATCCGGCGGCGTGGATTCAGTAATGACTGCGCATATTTTATTCAAGGCCATCGACGACCTGCCCGCGACGCTTTCCCACAAAATCATCACGGGTCTACTGCGCGTCGAAATGGGCTTTCGTGGGCTGGTAATCACAGACTGCATGTCCATGGAGGCCATCAAGACGCATTTCACAACGGAGAAGGGCTGTGTGATGGCAATAAACGCCGGGGCAGATTTGCTTTGCCTGAACGCGGACATCCCCACGCAGGAGCGGTGCGTCCGCGCCGTCCGCGAAGCCGTGGAGCGCGGCGAAATTTCCATGGAAAAAATAGACGACGCCCTTCGGCGAATCCTCAAATACAAGCGCAAATACGCATATGACAAGGCCTCCCCGCCGCTGGCAGTCTACCCGGCCCATGAGGAGCTGGCGGATGAAATTAGCGAAAAAAGCATAACCTTAGTGCATAGCGGCGACGATTTGCTGCCACTCAAAGGGCGGCGGGTTTTTGCAATTTCCACGATTCCGCACAGGGCAAACATCGCGGATGATATTTTAGCCAAAGCGGAAATTTTTGCGGAATACGCGGCGGCGGCCCTTGACGGTGAATTCGCGGCAATTGGCGCGGACCCCGACACAGGCGAAATAGCCGCCACCATACAAAAGGCCGCAGACTATAACGTGATTTTGTATGCCACATGCAACGCCGCACAAAACCCCGGCCAGGTGCGGCTGTTTGACGCGCTGAAATCCGCCGGCAAACGCATAGTCCTCGTGTCGCTTCGCGCACCGTATGACATCACGCTGATGCCCTCCGCCGATGCGTACATCGCCGCATACGAATATACAAACCGCTCCGTTACAAGCGCGACCAAAGCCCTGCTGGGCGAAATCCCGTTTGCGGGCAAGCTGCCCGTTCGCATGACATGATAGCGCGGCTGCAATCCCTCGCCGCCAAGGACGAGAAGCTGGTTGTGGGGCTGATGTCGGGCACTTCGGCGGACGGTATTGATGCCGCGCTGGTTAAAATTTCGGGCAGCTGCACAGGCATGAGGCTGGAAGAAATCGCGTTCGAAAACTACGCATTCCCAACCGGAATCAAGGAGCGGATTTTTGACCTCTTTGGCCACGCCCGCGCCGACGAAATCTGCCGCATGAATTTTTTACTGGGAGAGCTTTTTGCAAATGCGGCCCTTGATATCGCCGCAAAAGCAGGGGTCCGCCAAATAGACCTCATAGGCTCGCACGGGCAAACGATTTACCACATCCCCGAAAATTCCACGCTGCAAATAGGCGAAGGCGCAGTAATCGCGCACAAAACGGGGGCGGTCACGGTTTCGGATTTTCGCACGGCGGATATGGCGGCTGGCGGCGTGGGCGCGCCGCTGGTTCCGTATACGGAGTTCCTGATGTATGCCAACAGCGATGAAGCCGTCGCGCTGCAAAACATCGGCGGCATCGGCAACATCACAATGATTCCACGCGGCGCGGCGGCCAGCGACGTCGTAGCCTTTGACACCGGCCCAGGCAACATGGTAATTGATTACCTCACGAAAAAAATCACGGGCCTCGAATACGACGCGGGCGGGGAAATCGCGGCCCGTGGCAACGCCGATGACGAAATTATCGCTCAGTTTCTGCGGGACGAATTTTTTCAAAAAAAACCACCCAAAGCCACCGGACGCGAATATTTCGGCGAGGCTTTCTCAGAGAGGTTTTACGCCCGGTGCAAGCAAGCCGGTCTCTGCGACGAGGATATTATCGCCACGGCAACAGCGTTTACGGCGGCGGCGATTGCACTCGCAATTGAGCATTTTGCCCCGTGCACCATCCACAAGCTGATAATCGGCGGCGGCGGCGCGTATAATCCCACTCTTATTGCGGAAATACGAAAACATCTGCCACACATCGCCGCCCTCACTCAGGAGGATACGGGCAAAAACAGCGACGCAAAAGAGGCCATAGCATTCGCGATTCTGGCTAATGAAACAATTTGCGGCAACACGGGCAATTTGCCCCAGGTCACAGGGGCGAGCTGCGGCAAAATTTTGGGGAAAATTAGTATCTAGCAAAAGACAATTGTAGAAGGAGAAACAAAAATGGTTGACATAAGTAACCTGGACACGGAGCAACCAAACAGCGAAACCGCCGACATCGACAAGATGGACACCTTGGGTATTGTCAGGCTGATTAACTCCGAGGATAAGAAAGTTGCGGAATCCATTGAGGCCGCGCTGCCTGTGATTTCTGCGGCGATTGATGCCATTTACGAGCGGCTGAAAAGCGGCGGTCGGCTGGTTTATATTGGGGCGGGGACGTCGGGACGGCTGGGACTTTTGGACGCCGTGGAGTGCCCGCCAACCTTTGGAGTGGATTATGACATGGTAATCGCGCTGCTGGCTGGCGGAACCGGCGCGTTTGTTAAAGCAGTGGAGGGCGCGGAGGACCGTGAGGAACTTGGCATAGCGGATTTGCACGGCGTAAATTTCTCCAAAAAGGACGTTCTTGTGGGCATCGCAGCCAGCGGGCGCACGCCATATGTCAAGGGCGCGATGGCCCACGCACACACGCTTGGTGCGTTCACAATCGCGCTTTCGTGCACGAAGAATTCCGACATTGCCGCCTATGCCAACATCGACATCACACTCCAGCCCGGCGCGGAGGTTATTGCAGGCTCCACCCGCATGAAAAGCGGCACCGCGCAAAAAATGGTGCTTAACATGCTCTCTACAGTGCCCATGATTAGACTGGGAAAAACCTACGGCAACCTCATGGTGGATTTAAAAGCCACAAACAACAAGCTGGTCAGCCGTGCTGCAAACATCGTGTGCATGGCCACCGGCGTGGATATGGAGACCGCGTCAAAAGTGCTGCACGAATGCGAATTTTTTGCAAAAAATGCAATTGTTGTGATTCTGGCGGGGGTTGACTACGCGGCCTCAAAGGTTGCTCTGAGCCAATGTGACGGCAGGATTTATCAGGCCCTGAATTATTTGAGGTGATTTATGCGCAACGGAATAGATTCCATATCGGAAGTAAAAAGCCTGCTGAAAGGGCTGCGCGGCGGGCTGATAACAAACCAAACCGGCGTTAATAAGCGACTGGCTGCGTCCGGGGATTTGCTGGCAGAGCATCTGGCGTGCTTCTTCGGGCCGGAGCACGGCATTCGCGGCGTCGTGCAAGATGAGCTGCATGTGGGCCACAGCGTTGACCCGGTCACTGGCCTGCCGGAATTCTCGCTTTTTGGCGACACTCTTGCCCCCACGGACGAAATGCTGGAATTGGCAGACTGCCTCATTTTCGACATCCAAGACGTGGGCGTGCGCTTCTACACCTACGCCGCCACGATGGCTTTGTGTATGGAGGCCGCACGCAACCACGGCAAGCGGTTCATTGTGCTGGACCGATACAACCCCATCGGGCGGGCGGTTCAGGGCGTGCTGCCTGGCGACGGCTTCCGAAGCTTCCTCAGCTTTTTGCCCGTCACCACCCGACATGGAATGACCATGGGCGAGCTGGCTGTGATGTTTCAAAAACAAAACTGCCCGGAACTGGACCTACACGTTGTAAAAATTCGCGATTGGGCTCCCACGGAAATGCCCTGCGACGGCGACACAGGCATCCTGTGGGTGCCTCCCAGCCCAAACATCCCCACGCGCCAATGCACATGGACGTATCCCGGGACGTGCCTAATTGAGGGCACGAGCGTCTCCGAGGGGCGCGGCACAACAAAGCCTTTTGAGCAAATCGGCGCGCCGTGGCTAAACGCACAGGAGCTGGCTGCCGAGATGAATAAAAAATCCCTGCCAGGGTTCCTCTTCCGCCCGACGTACTTTACGCCGGTGGAGTTCAAGCACAAGGATATCCCCTGCCAAGGCGTGCACGTTCACGTCACAGACCCGCGCATAATCAACCCCGTGCGCATGGGCGTTCATCTTATCCACACGCTACGCCGCCTATCCGGCGAAAACCTCACGTGGCGGTTTCTGCCAGAATACGACAATTATATGATTGACCTCTTGCACGGAAACGACCGGCTGCGCCTCGGCGCGCCCACAGACGAAATTTTTGGCCAAATGGAAGCCGATGAAGCCATGTTTCGCGAAGCTTCTAGGGAATTCCACTTGTACTAAGGTGTACCGCTTTGGCAAGAAAGCGCGAGCGGCGGCGCAAGCTGGAAGAAAACACTGGATGATTCTACATAAAATTGGCTTGGGCTACTCCGGAATGAATACGCCGTTGATTTTCAAACGTAATAACTATACTATAGCATTTAAGCTAAAAATAGGTGAGATTTCCCATTATGAGAAAAAACAAGCTTAACGAAAAGGACAAGCTTTTATTGGCACAATATGGCTTGTCTTCTCTTGGCCTAAGCTATGCGGAGCGTCGCGTTTACACTCAGGACGAATTTCTTTCACGGGCGGGTGAGCCGATTGACGCGATATACTTTGTGGTTTCGGGAAAAGCCAAGGTTTTTATAAATTTATCCAGCGGAAAGCAGCTTTTGCTTGCGTATTTTACGTCTCGGGGGCTGATTGGTGATATAGAGCTTATGACAGACAGGCCGGTCAACTACACCACTGTCCGCGCGGTTACGGATTTTATATGCATTGCCCTGCCGCTGAGTATTTACGCCGGAGAGCTTAG